>CAZQGE010000013.1:0-34765 GCA_964592815.1 uncultured Bacteroidaceae bacterium
CCAAAACCACATCATCATTAGGAAAATACTGTTTTATAAATTTTACATTATATTGTAAAAAAAACGCACTTTTAATGAGTTATTTTATGGCAATAATAAAAAAATTTCTCTATAATTGCATTATAACAATTAAGGAGGCAGCATTATGGAAGAACTATTAACAAAACTTGGCGAGGTTATTTCTTTGGAAATGGACGAAGTTGAGGATATTACTTATCTTGAAAAAGAAATGGGATATTCTATGGTATTGAAATTAAAGGATGGAAAGAACGTGGTGTTAAGCATAATATAAAGCCGAGTTAAAAACTCGGCTTTTGAAACAAATTTATTTTTTTACTGAATCGTTGTTTCTGATTTCTACTCGTCTAATTTTACCTGATATGGTTTTTGGCATACTTTCGACAAATTCAATAATGCGCGGATATTTATATGGCGCAGTTACTTTTTTAACATAGTTTTGGAGCTCTTTTTTCAACTCCTCACTCGGAACGTAACCTTTTGTTAGCACGATAGTTGCTTTTACAACTTGACCTCTTAGCGGGTCTGGTACGCCTGTTATTGCGCATTCCAAAACTGATGGATGCTCCATAAGCGCGGACTCAACTTCAAATGGCCCAATGCGGTAACCACTTGATTTTATTATGTCATCTTTTCTGCCAACAAACCAAAAGATGCCGTTGTCATCGCGCATTGCCAAGTCGCCAGTATGATAATATTTCCCACCTCGTGCAAACTCCGTTCTTTCAGCATCGTTTTTATAATTGCTGACTAAACCGTATTGGTGAGGACGTAATTTTATTGAAATTTCGCCTTCTGTGTTGTTTGGTACAGGGTTTTCTTCATCATCGATAAGCTCAATGTCATAAATTGGACTAGGTTTGCCCAACGAGCCAGAAATAGGTTGCATAGTCTTGAAAGTTGCAAGCAATACGGTTGACTCGGTTTGTCCAAAACCTTCATAAATTTTTTGACCAGTAGCTTGATAAAATTGATTGAAAATTTCAGAGTTTAGGGCTTCACCTGCCGTTGTACAATGGCACAAAGAAGAAAAATCGTAAGTGCTTAAATCTTCTTTCACCAAAAAACGGTAAATTGTGGGTGGAGCGCAAAACGTTGTTATGCGGTATTTTTCTATAAGTGGCAAAATATCTGTCGGTGTAAATCTGCCGTGATAGTCGTATGCAAAAATTGCCGTTCCTGCAATCCATTGACCGTAAATTTTGCCCCAACTACATTTTGCCCAACCTGTTTCTGCCATTGTAAAGTGAAGACCGTCATCAACTACTTGTTGCCAAAAATATGCTGTGAAAATGTGTCCTAACGGATATTCATAATCGTGTTGCACCATTTTAGGCATTCCAGTTGTTCCCGATGTGAAATAACAAAGCATATTTTCTTGTCCGTGTGGTTTTTCCAAACCTTCGGGGAGAAGCGGACTTTCTTTTGCAACTTCTTCATCAAAACAACGGAAACCTTCAATTTTTGCAGTAAATAGGCATTCAATCAAAGTTTTGCATTTTGGTAACGCTGAAACTATATGTTCAACAACGTCTTCCTCTGTCGTGGCAAGCAAAATTTTTACTTCGGCATTGTTGCAACGATAGTATATATCTTTTGGTGTAAGCAAATGAGTAGCGGGTATGATTACTGCACCAAGTTTGTGACAAGCAACCACAGCAATCCAGTATTCCCAGCGTCTGTTGAGCATAGTCATAACATAGTCGCCTTTTTTTACACCTAATTTTATAAGAAAATTTACGAATTTGTTTGATTTTTCGCTTATTTCCTTAAATGTCAAAATTTTTTCATCGCCATAAGAATTGCACCATACAAGAGCTCTTTTTTCAGGACAAAGTTTTGCGTATTCATCAACTATGTCATAGCCGAAATTAAAGTCTGTCGGAACATTTAGCTTGGCAGATTTGAAGTCATCGTAATTGTCAAAATCAAGTTTGTTTAGATACTTAGAAAGTAAATTCATATTTTGCCTTTGTTGTTAGAATGAGTATTTTCCACATAATTTTCCTATGATACGAAAAATCATAACATAAATTATCCCGTTTGTGTAGCGATTTCAAAAATTTATTGCTTATTGCTATACTTTATGTTAGTATATTAGCTAATAAAGAGGTGATTATATGTTGTCTGCCGACAGAAAAGCTGTACTCGACGCGCTGAAAGAAATTGCTGGTGAGGACGGATTATATAAAGTAGTTGATGCCGATGAGGTCATCGAAAAACTCCCTGAAACACAAAAAATGTCGCTTACAGAGTTGTCTTCAGTCATAAAAGATTTGCGTGACAGAGAGTATATAAAAGTTAAATATTTGACTTTGGACGAATATTGTCTTTTAGTTTTGAAACACGAAGAAGAATTGAAGCAGTTTGTTGAAGAAGTTGCGGCGGCTACTGTGGGAATTGAAACACAAGCTGCTAGCACGTTGCAAGTTCCAACAAAAGTTAAACAACAAAAAGCGTCAAAAGCTCCGCAAAGCGTGGACAATGCAAAACCCAAAACTTTCAGGTCGTTTGTGGCAGGCTTTTTCGGAGCGTTTTTTGGTGGCGGAATTGTTATGTTGATAGGCTTTTTGCTGCAACATTTCGTTTTTTAGTAATAATTTTCAATAGCAGGAGAACATTAAAGATATGGCATTGGAAAGGCAACACGTTCTTACAAAAAAAGAAAAAGAGGTTATGCGAGTTGTATTTAACCAATCGGACAAACAAAGCGGTGTTTGTCTGTTGACTCCTATTGATTTTTTTTCAAAAATTCCGTTGGACTTAGAGATTAAGGAAGACGAACTTGAACCAACTTTGCGCGCTTTGGAAGTTGACGGATATTTTGATATTACGTTATCCGACAAAAAAGGTGAGTTGATTTACTGCATAAATATGAACCAAAAGGGCTTGGCTTTTGCCAGAGTTGAAAAGGCATTCAGAAAAAATTTACGTTTTAGACTTTTACTTGCTCTCATTTGCGGAATGGCGTCGGCTGTGGCAGGCGTCATAATTCGACTTATTTTCAAAGCCACGTTAGGCAGTTGATGAAATTTGAACTTGAAAGCAGATATAAACCGCTTGGCGACCAACCGCAGGCTATTGACAAACTTGTGGAAGGGTTGGAAAACGGATTTTCAACGCAGGTTTTGCTTGGCGTAACAGGTTCGGGCAAAACTTTTACTATGGCAAACGTAATTGAACGCATACAAAAACCAGCGTTGATTATTGCGCACAACAAAACGTTAGCCGCACAGTTATGCAATGAATTCAGAGAGTTTTTCCCACGAAATAGAGTAGAGTTTTTTGTTTCGTATTATGATTATTATCAACCCGAAGCATATATACCACGTTCAGATACCTACATTGAAAAGGAACTTCAAATAAACGACGAAATTGATAAATTGCGACATTCTGCAACAGCATCTCTATGCGAGAGAGAAGACGTCATTGTTGTAACAAGCGTATCTTGCATTTATGGCTTAGGTGGACCGATTGATTACTATGAACAAGCAGTTTCACTTAGAGAAGGCGACACGCTTGATAGAGATGAATTGTTACGCAAATTGGTTGACATTCAATTCAAACGCGCGGACTTTGATTTTGTGCGCTCTACTTTTAGGGTAAGGGGCGACGTAGTCGACATATTCCCTGCGGGCAACTCTGAAATTGCAATAAGAGTGGAATTTTTTGGAGATACTATTGAACGTATATCTGAAATTGACAGCTTGACTTCAAAAATTATAAGCGATTTACAACATACGCTAATATTTCCTGCAAGTCACTATGTTGTCAGCGGAGACAAGGAAGAAATTTTGGCGCAAATTATGCGTGATAAGCAAGAGCGGGTTGAATATTTTAAGGAAAAAGGGAAACTAATTGAGGCTCAAAGAATTGACGAAAGAGTCAACTATGACGTCGAAATGATACGTGAAATGGGTTACTGCAACGGCATTGAAAACTATTCGCGATATTTTGACGGCAGACAAGTCGGACAGCCTCCATATACGTTGCTTGACTTTTTCAACAAAGATTTTGTGCTTTTTGTGGACGAAAGCCATATGACTTTGCCACAAATTAGAGGTATGTATAACGGCGACAGAAGCAGAAAAGATAATCTTGTGGGATATGGCTTTAGACTTCCTTCCGCTTATGATAATCGACCTTTAACGTTTGATGAATTTGACGCGCATATAAGACAAATGGTGTGTGTGTCAGCAACGCCAGCTAAGTATGAATTGGAAAGAGCTGACGAAATTGCTGAACAACTCATACGCCCGACAGGACTGCTTGACCCAATAATTGAAGTTGAACCCGTTGCCAACCAAATTGACAATTTGATAGGTAGAATAAACGAAACCGTAAAGAATAAGGGACGTGTTTTAGTGACGACTTTGACGAAGCGTATGGCGGAAAGTTTGACAGAATATCTCAAAGAAGTAGGAATAAGAGTAAAATATATGCACTCTGACATAGATACACTTGACAGAATTGACATTGTTGGTGGGCTTAGAAAAGGTGAATTTGACGTTCTAGTTGGAATTAACCTCCTTAGAGAGGGGCTTGACCTCCCAGAAGTACAGTTGGTTGCAATTCTTGACGCTGACAAAGAAGGCTTTTTGAGAAGTGAAAGCGCGCTTATTCAGACAATAGGGCGCGCGGCTCGTAACGACAAAGGCAAAGTGGTTATGTATGCCGACAATATGACTGACAGTATGAAAAGGGCAATCGGCGAAACTGAAAGACGTAGAAAAATACAGGACGAATTTAACAAGGAACACGGAGTAATTCCTAAAACGATTGAAAGTACATTCAAGAATTCGTTGGAGATAACAAAAAAGAAAAAGAGTGATGAAAGTCGTTCTCCAAAAGATTTGGTAAGTGAAGTTGAGCGTTTGAAAGGAATGATGCAAGTCGCCTCCGACGCTTTGGACTTTGAAAAGGCAATACAAATTCGCGACGAACTCAGAATTTTGAAAAACGAAATAAAAAAACTTAAATAACAGATAATCTGTTACAATTTACGGACAATAGAACTATGAAAGAAATTTACATTAAAGGTGCTAAGGAAAACAATCTTAAAAATATTGATTTGACAATTCCAAGAGATAAATTGGTTGTTTTTACGGGTCTTTCAGGCAGCGGAAAATCTTCGTTGGCTTTTGATACGATATTTGCGGAAGGACAGCGCAAATATATGGAAAGTTTGTCAAGTTATGCAAGAATGTTTTTGGGACAAATGCAAAAACCTGACGTTGATTATATTGAAGGTTTGTCGCCTGCTGTTTCCATTGACCAAAAAACTACGTCACATAACCCACGTTCAACAGTTGGAACTGTAACTGAAATTTATGACTACTTGCGTCTGCTTTATGCAAGAATTGGTATTCCGCATTGCCCAAAATGTGGCAGAGAAATTGCAAAACAAACAATAGACCAAATATGCGACAAGATTATTGAAAGAGGCGGAAAAGTTCAGATTTTAGCACCTATCGTAAGAGGGCGTAAAGGCGAATACGTCAAGCAACTTGAAACGTTGAAAAAAGCGGGATTTTTGCGTGTTAGAGTTGACGGCATAAATTATACGCTTGATGAAGATATTTCACTTGATAAAAACATAAAACACGACATAAATGTTGTGGTTGACAGAATTGTTATTAAAGATGGCATCAACCGTCGATTGACCGATTCGGTTGAAACCGCTTGCAAACTCTCCGAGGGTTTGGTTTTGGCAGTTTTTGAAAATGAAGAAGTGCTTTATTCAACAAAATATTCTTGCCCAGAGTGTGATATAAGTTTTGAGGAACTAACGCCGAGATTTTTTTCATTCAACAATCCGTACGGTGCATGTCCAAATTGCTTGGGACTTGGGTTTACAAATGAAATTGACATAAACAAACTTATCCGTGACCCTAACCTTAGCATACGGCAAGGTGGAATTAGGGCTAGCGGTTGGAGCATTGACACAAGCAAAATGTTTGAAATGCATTTTAAGGCTATGGCTAAGGCATACAATTTTTCGCTTGATACCCCCGTCAAAGATTTGCCAAAAAGTGTTCTTGATTTAATATTTTACGGCAATGACGGAGAGCAGATTTCAATGGAATATAACTCAAAAACATTCTCTGGTACTATAAAATCGGATTTTGAAGGCATTGCGAACAACTTAAAACGCAGATTTAATTCGACCGAATCGGATGGCGTCAAAGCCGAAATTGCAAGATATATGAAATCTGTGCCTTGTGAAGTTTGCAACGGAAAACGCTTAAAACCCGAAGTTTTGTCAGTTACTGTTGGCGGAATAAATATTGCCGAAATGACAGATTTGTCCGTTTTCAAATTACAGGAGTTCTTTACGGGGTTGAAGTTGGAGCAAACGCAACAACTTATTTCAGACAGAATTATAAAAGAAATTCTTGCAAGACTTAATTTTTTGAAAAACGTTGGCTTAGGTTATCTCACTCTTTCACGCTCAGCGTCAACGCTTAGCGGTGGTGAGTCGCAGCGTATTAGGCTTGCAACTCAAATAGGGAGTGGACTGACAGGCGTTTTATATATTCTTGATGAACCAAGCATTGGACTTCATCAAAAAGATAACGAAAAATTGCTTGCGTCGCTTAAAGGACTTAGAGATTTGGGCAACACACTTATTGTTGTCGAACACGATGAAGATACAATTCGTTCAGCAGATTTTATTGTTGACGTAGGCGTAGGGGCAGGTGTTCACGGCGGTGAAATTGTTGCGACTGGTTCGGTGGAAGACATAATCAAGTGTAAAAAATCGATAACGGGCAAATACCTTAGCGGTGAATATAAGATTGAAATTCCCAAAGAAAGGAAAAAAAGCAACGGCAATTATTTGACAATTACTGGCGCAAAACAAAACAACTTGAAAAACATTGACGTCTCAATTCCACTTGGTGTATTTACTGCCGTTACGGGCGTTTCTGGAAGTGGTAAATCTAGCTTAGTCAATGATATTCTTTATCCAAAATTGTCAAACGTCCTTATGAAAAGTTTGCTTGTTGAAGGCGACTGCAAAGAAATTTCTGGCATTGAAAATCTTGACAAAGTAATTTGCATCGACCAAAGTCCAATAGGCAGAACTCCACGTTCAAATCCTGCGACATATACGGGCGTATTCACTCCTATACGTGAATTGTTCGCTTCTTTGCCAGACGCCAAAGCAAGAGGCTACTCGGCAGGCAGATTTTCATTCAATATCGCAGGTGGCAGATGCGAAAATTGTTCTGGCGACGGCATAATAAAAATTGAAATGCACTTTTTACCTGATATTTACGTGCCTTGCGAAGTTTGCAAAGGCGAAAGATATAACCGAGAAACGTTGGAAGTGAAATATAAAGGTAAAAGCATTGCTGATGTTTTGGATATGACTATTGAAGAATCCTTAGACTTTTTTCAAAACGTGCCTAAAATTCGTACCAAAATTCAAACTTTGTTCGACGTAGGCTTGGGTTATATAAAACTAGGGCAGTCATCTACCACACTTAGTGGTGGAGAAGCTCAACGAGTTAAACTTGCAACCGAACTCGCAAAAAGAAGTACTGGCAAAACTATGTATATTTTGGACGAACCTACCACAGGTTTGCACACCCACGACGTGGCAAAATTGCTGTCAATTTTACAGCGATTGGTTGACGGTGGAAACTCGGTTTTGGTCATTGAACACAACTTGGACGTTATAAAAGTTGCAGATTATATCATTGATTTAGGTCCAGAAGGTGGAGATGGCGGCGGTACGATTATCGCAACTGGGACACCTGAACAAATTGCAAAAGTTGAAAATAGCTATACGGGTGAGTTTTTGAAAAAAATCTTGAAGTGATACGCCCTTTTGCCAAAAGTGCTTGGCGGAAAGGGTCGGGCTTGTTTCCCGAGTCCGCCCGACACCCGAAAACTCCTCAACCCCCAAACCCCCAATCTATGGGGGTTTAGTTTAAGGTAAATGTAGATTGTTTGAGGTATAAATTAGCTTTTTGGATATACGGAAATTAAGCAGGTTAGTCCAAGTCGTTTTGCTCTAAATGCAGATTGTTTGAGGTGTAAATTAGCTTTTTGACGTTCGGAAATTATTAGGTAAGTCATATTGCAAAAATGGAAAGTAAAGTGTGAAGTAGGTTATTTTTTTCAAATATGTAATGTGATTTGTAGAGTGGTTTATTTTAAGGTAAATGCGGATTGTTTGAGGTGTAAATTAGCTTTTTGACGTTCGGAAATTATTAGGTAAGTCATATTGCAAAAATGGAAGGTAAAGTGTGAAGTAGGTTATTTTTTCAAATATGTAACGTGATTTGTAGAGTAGGTTTAGTTTAAGGTAAATGTAGATATTCTTATTTTTTTGGTTATTTGAAGAAAAGATAATCATAAATAAAAAAAGATATGCGCCGACAAATATTGTCGAGCGCATATCAAAAGATAGGGAGAGACTTTTAATGCTCGTCCTTGTTTTTAAGTTGCATACTAAGCAATGCCAAGGACGCCGCCAAATCTTCATTTTTAAGTGCGATGTCAATAGGTACTTGCAAGTGTGTGTTGGTAAAGTTCCAAATAGCTTTTATTCCTGAACTTACCATAATATCTGCTACCATCTGAGCCGAAGAATTTGGCACGGTTATTATTCCAATTTGAATGTTCAACCTTTTTACGTACGAGGAAAACGATTTTACGTCATATACTTGCTTTCCGTTTACCGTAGTGTCTATCAATTTTGCGTTTGTATCAAACCCTGCAACGATATTCAATCCGTAATTGCCGAAACCGCTGTATCCTAAGAAGGCTTTTCCAAGTCCGCCAACACCAACTAGCACAGCGTCATGCGTGTTGTTGTAGCCTAAAAAACTTTCAAGGTCCGCTATGAGTTCCTCTACAGCAAAGCCCATTTTCGGTTTGCCCGCAACGCTGCTTATAAGCGCGATGTCTTTGCGAACCTGAACAGGATTTAAGTTTAGTTCCTCCGCGATGGTGGTGCTTGACACCGTTGTCACGTTTTGCTTTTGCAATTTGTAGAGATAACGTAGATATGACGGAAGTCTGTTTAACGTCGCTTTTGATATCTCTGATGTTGATATAGCCATATTGTCTCCATTAGTAATAGCAATCAATATTTCTTTATCGATAATAATATACTCAATTATTATGTTGTTGTCAACTGTTTACGATAAATAAATATCGATTTTTAATTTATATTATTGATTTTTGTTTAAGGGCAGTAAGCATAATTTCTGCGCTTCTAACATTTGTTGCCAAAGGAATGTTTTTTACGTCGCATAAACGTAGTAATGCTGAAATGTCGGGTTCGTGAGGTTGTGAAGTCAAAGGGTCTCGCAAGAAAATTACCAAGTCCAATGCGCTGTCCGCAATCATTGAACCTATTTGTTGGTCGCCACCCAAAGGGCCACTTTTCATACGTGTTATACTCAAACCTGTTTCGCCCATAATCAATGTGCCAGTTGTGCCAGTAGCATAAAGTTGGTGTTCTTTCAAAACGTCAACATATTTTTTTGCAAGGTCTATTATATCATTTTTCTTTTTATCGTGAGCTATGAGAGCTATTTTCATATTTTTTACTCCAAATGTTTAATATTACTATTATTGCATTAAAACGTTAAACTTTCAAGTGATAAATATAAACGATTTTTTGTTAAAGTTTACAGCTAAAAATTTAATAATTCTTGCAATTTTACTTTTTTGCAATTACTATAATACGTGTTATGGAAAAAAGAGTTTTGACAATTCAAGATTTATCCTGTGTGGGGCAATGCTCGCTTGGCGTTGCGTTGCCGTTGATTTCAGCTTTTGGGCTGGAAACTTGCGCGCTTCCTTCTGCAGTTTTAAGCACTCATACGGCAAGCGGTTTTGAAGGTTATACGTTTAGAGATTTGACATCTGATATGCCTGCTATTCGTTGTCATTTTCAACAAAAAGACATCAAGTTTGATTATATTTATACGGGTTATATCGGAAATGAAAACCAACTTGACGAAATAACAAAAATGAAAGAGACATGTTTGAATGAAAATGGAATTTTGATTGTCGACCCTGTAATTGGCGACAACGGAAAAGCATATCCATCATTCAACAGTTCGTTTGTGCTTAAGATGAAAAAGTTTGCTTGTCAGTCGCAGTTGATTATGCCAAACATAACCGAGGCGTGTTTGTTGACGGGGCAAACTTATAAAACTACTTACGACAAAAAATATATTTGTGAACTTGTAGACAGATTGTTTGAGTTGAATGGAAACAACATAATTTTGACTGGTGTCGAACTTGAAAAAGGAAAAATTGGAGTTGCATTAAAAGAAAAAGAGTCACAAGAAACGCAATTTTGTTTTACATCAAAAGTCGATGGTACGTTTCACGGTACAGGTGATATTTTTGCTTCTGTTGTTGTTGGTGGTTTAGCTTGCGGGTTTGACTTAAAGACGTCGTCTGAATTAGGCGTGAGGTTTGTTGCAAAATCAATTCAAGCAACTTGCGATAAAGCTGAACATTGGTATGGTGTTAGGTTTGAAAAGTGTATTCCTTGGTTGGTAAAAAAAATCAGACAAAATTGCGCTAATAAGCCGTATAACACAATCTAATTTATAATACAAGCACCTATTCTATAATAAAACCGCATCTATAATATATTAAAACTGCACATATCTATAATTTGAACAAATAAAATGTCTTAAATATAAACAAACAAAGCGTTTAAGCAAAACGATGAAAACATTTTGATTGAACGTGTAAAATAAGAAAGTTAAAAATTATCAAAAAAACAAAATAAGAATGCAAGAAAACAAAAAACCGCTCTTTAGGCGGTTTTAATTTTTTAAGGTATAAATTTTTAGTTCTCTGTTTCGCCAACGTTGCTTGGTTCAACCGCTTCAGTTGGTTCTTTTGCATCTTTGACAACTTTTGCTTTTGAAATTTTTACGTTTTCATCCACCGAAAGAGTTTCGGAGTGCTGTTGCTTTGAGCTTTTGAACAAGTTTTTAAGCGAATTAAGCTGTTTGTCACTTATGTTAAAAATCTTTTTCAAATCAATATTAAAAGTTTTATCGTTCTCATTGTTTTTGTTGTTTGTATCTTCAGCATTAACATCGTTTATTTCGTCGTCAGATTTATGACTAAAATTTTCATCAGAAATATATTCATTTTCTGTGCTGCCATCATCGTCAAGTTTTGGTACGTCAAGGGTGGTATTGACGTCGTCATTATCGATTGGTTTTTTCAGCTTGTTGCCGTCTATGTCATAAGCAACTGCATTTTTTGGGAATAAACTACCTTTGAAAACTTTGAAACCTTCAACAATACGCAGAGGTTTTTCTGTGTGTCCGCTTGTTTCAACTGTTTTCATCAATTTGAAGAATAAGCGCAACATATATTTGATTTTTTTCAAGTCATCGGGTGGTAATTTGTCGTAACTTGCAAAAAACATAGGTATTGTTTTTGCAAAATTCAAGCCTATGTCAAGGGGACGTTGCGCTTTTGTTTGGTCTATAAAGTCTGTGAGAACTTTGAAGAATAGTGCGCGACTTTCTTTGTCTGTGTCGTTCAGCCAAGCGTTCATTGAATGCTTCAACTTTTGTGATGACGGTGACAGCGATTTTTCATAAATAAAGCTGTTGTAACGAATGCACCAAGAAAACGGGTCGTGTTGTTGTATCCAAAATGCGTTGCTTTTGACAATATAATAATTTTCGTCGCTATAAAGCATTATTCCAAAAAACGAGTTTTCGGGTAGTGTTGTGATAATTTTATCTTTAATTTGAGAATAGTTGTCAGTTTCAAAATGAATTTTATCCATTCCAGGGCCGTCGTGGTTAAAAATTCGGATAATGCGTGGTTTTATCCAGTCTTCCGCATACGTTGACGAAAATATTGCCAAGTGTCCGCCTTTTGAGTGACCGCCAATGTAAAAATTGTCCGGCAAAATTCTTGCAATCCTGTTTATGTATATGACTGAATCTTGTTCAGCAGGAACAATTTCCATATAGCCTTTGTTTATATCTTCTGACCAACCAATCATAGAGCGGTCTGTTCCGCGATACGCGACGTATGCCGTATCTTTGAAAGCATACACAGTAACGGAGAATTGTTCGTCGATAGATTCATCTTTTATGTCTATATGGTCGATTATCGTAACATCAGAAAACCTAACGCCTTCAATCATATTGCGCAGAAGTTTTTTGTTTTCTTCGCCTTTTCGTATGCTGTAAACGTTTTTATCGTTGATTTCGTATAATTCTTTGAGCGTTAACGGTTGTCCTTGGCGTTCTTTCCAAATTTCGTCAATTTTTAAGTAACTTAATTGTGAAAATACCAAAGAATCAACTTCGTTAAAGTCTTTTTCGTAAAAAGTTTTTGAAAATTCCTTTGCATAGTTAGTGATATTTTTCAACTGCAACTTCCTCCAACAAAATTATAAACTTTTTTTCGTTTTAATTCAAGTGGGTTTTCAATATATAAAAACTTCCGTTTTGCTAACACTAGGTTTATGAAATCAAAACTATGTTTATCAAGTTCAATTATCCTCGCGGTTTGCATTACGTTTTTTGCGGTATTTTTTTGCTTTGAAGCATACAATTTTTGTCAAGTTGAAGCTGTATCAACTTTGACGAAAGAAACAAGGCAGTTGCCGATTTTGATGTATCATAGTGTGCTAAACAGCAGAAAAGGAGCATATATCATATCAGAAAAGCAGTTTGAAAATGATTTGCAAACCTTGATGCAACTCGGCTATCAAACCGTTTCGGCAAGTCAAGTGATAGCTTATGCTGAAGGGCGGGGTACATTGCCAGAGAAACCGATAATGCTGACGTTTGATGATGGACACTTTAATAATTTATATTATACTTTACCTATTCTGAAACGCTTTAATGCAAAAGCATTATTCAACGTAATCGGTGAGTTTTCGGAGTATTCTAGCGTAAGCGGCGACAACGACAATCCTAACTATTCACACCTTACGTGGGAAGAAATGAAAATCCTTAAGGAAAGCGGTTTGGTCGAAATTGGAAACCATAGTTACAGCTTGCATAGGTATCGTCCAAGGTTTGGAGTTTCAAAAATGCAGAAGGAAAGCCTTGAAACATACAGAAGTTTAATTGAAAACGATACAATGATGCTTCAAAACAAAATTAAGTATGCAACAGGCAGTTTTCCTCAAGCGTACGCTTATCCCTTTGGAAAATATAATGAATACAGCGAAAAAATTTTGGCTGATTGCAATATTAAGATGACGCTTACTTGTGCGGAAAAGGGAAATGTAATTGTTTTTAACAATACAAGTTCAATAAAAAAGTTAAATCGCTTTAACAGAAACGGAGCATACCATACGGTAAAAGTTATTTTGGATAAAATTAAATAAGCAACTAAAACCTTTTAGGCAAAATAGCTGTTGAAATTTTTGGACATTGGTACTATAATAAATCTGATAATAAATTTATTTCACGGAGGTAATTATGAAATCAGTAACAAATAAAGAAGCTGAACAGATTTTGAAGGATAAGGGCATCAAACGCCTTGATTGGAGAGCGGCTGCCGACTTAACAGATAAAGAAAGAGAAAAAATTTTTGACGAAGTTGTGTCAAAGACAGACAAAGAAGACAAAGAATAATGGATAATCCGTTGCGATAAGCAACGGATTTGTTTTTGCTATTAAATAAGTTTTATTAAAACTACTTTTATAACTTTACATTTTTTTTCTAATATTAAGATTAGTTTTTTAATCTGAGATATGCTTTTTGTGAAAGATAGCTATTATTAGTTGAATGCGTTTTTAAGATAACCTACTTTTATAATTTGATACGTAGTTCTATTTTGTTTATACGTAGTTCTATTTCAAAACACTTTTATAGATTTTTGAGTGTTGAATTACTCGCAAACTATGGATATAATATAGTTTGTGGAGAAAATTATGAAAACTGACATTTTAATTTTGGGCGGTGGGCCGTCCGGATACGTTGCAGCAATTAGGGCAAGTCAACTAAATAAGTCTGTTATCCTTGTTGAAAAGGAAAATTTGGGTGGTACTTGTATGAATAAAGGGTGCATTCCCACAAAAGCACTACTTAAAATTTCGGAACTTAGCACGGAATTAAACAATAGAGAATTCGGTATGCTAGCCGATGAAAATTCGGATATTCATAATTTTGCCGTACAGCGCAAAGATAAAATCATTAAAAATATGAGAAACGGCGTGAAAAGCCTTTTGGAGTCGTACGACGTTCAAACCGTATATGGAAACGGTTTGATTAAAGATGCGCACACCATAACTGTTCAGACTGAAAACGGCGAGAGAGTTATAGAGTTCGATAAGTTGATTTTGGCGACTGGTTCTAAGTGCGCCAACCCTAGCTTTATCAAGGGACTTGACAACGACGGCGTTATTGACAGCGACAAGGCGTTGCAACTTGAAAGTTTGCCAAAGAGTTTGGTAATTATCGGCGGTGGAGTAATAGGTGTTGAATTTGCCACGTATTTCAGCGTTTTAGGTGTTAAGGTTACAGTTTTGGAATTTAGAGATAACATTTTGGCGGAATTTGACCAAGACGTTTGCCAATGTGTGGAAAGGTCGTTGAAAAAACAAGGTATTGCCATTCAAACAAGCGCAAAAGTTTTGAGCGTTTCAAAAAGAGACGGTCTTGATGTTGAATATGAAAAAAGTGGTGAACTTCAAACTATAAATTGTGAAAACGTGTTGATTGCGGTTGGCAGAAAGCCTAATCTTGACGGGCTTGAACCATTAGGGCTTGAAACCAAAAATGGGGCAGTTATCGTTGATGAAAATATGCGCACGTCAGTTGAAGGCGTGTTCGCTTGTGGGGACGTAGTAGGCGGAAAACTTTTGGCGCATTTGGCGTATGCTGAAGGAAGAATGGCGGCGGAAATCGCTGCGGTTGGACACAGCAAAATAAACTTAATGAACTGTCCTGCTTGTGTTTACACAACCCCAGAAATAGCGGTTGTAGGAATAACGGAAAAAGAAGCTGTTGAATGTGGAATAAAGTTTAGAATGGCAAAGTGTGACGTTCGTACCAATGGCAGAGCACAGACTTTGGGACAGAGAGATGGCTTTGTTAAATTGCTTACAAATGAAAACCAAGAAATTATCGGTGGAGTTGTTGTTTGCGCTTCCGCTTCTGAAATTATTGGTGAAATCGCTTTGGCAGTAAATGCAAAATTGAAAGTTGACGTTTTGGCAAACACAATTCACCCGCATCCTAGCATAAGTGAAATTGTTTGGGAAAGCGCAAATATGTTGATTGGGAAGCCTATACACAGCAAATAAAGACCAACTAAACAATTAGCTGTTATATTTTTTGCTGTTGCAAGCAATGTAAACTATGTAAGCTACATAATAGCGCAAGAAATGTGCTATGTGAGCAAAATAAGGCTGGCTAAGTTAAGTTAGCTTAGTTGGTTGAGATAATTAGACAAGTTATGGTAAACTTATTCTATAATGTAAACGGCAGATTGATAAGCCTTGAGTTTGTCTGTCGAAAACACTTTGCCAATTTCTTGTGTGGCTTCTGAATAAACGTCTTTCAGCGTATATCTTTCTGTGTCTTTTAATGCCACGTAATCGTCTGAAATCAATTTTTGCAAATCAACTTTTACTTTTATTGGGGCAATACTTTTGTTGTAAACCAAAACTGCCACTTTTCCACCGTTGAGAGGCTTTGCAAGTATATCGTATAAGCCTGTTTTTATGCGTTTTGCTTGTTTTGATAGTTTATCTTGATTGATTGCAATGAGGTTTTTGTTTGTTACAATTTTTAACACGTCATCAGAAATTTTACGCAAATCGTTGCCCAAAATTAAAGGGGAGTTCATCATACACCACAAAGCAAAGTGAGTTTTATTTTGCGTTTCAGTCAACTTTCCGTTGCCTACTTCGAGCATATCTGGGTCGTTGTAATGACCTATATCGCTATATTTGTAAAGTTTTACGTTATGCTCGTAAATAATATTTATCCAAATCCATATCGGGCGGATATCTGGTGTTGTTCGCCACAAATTGCCAGCTGTTTTTCCCCATTGCCAAGGCTTATTTCTGCCCCATTCGCAAATTGAAAAGGCAATAGGTTTTTCAATATTTCCAGTTTCCGCCGCAACTTCCTTTGCGCTTTTTGCAAGCAACGACGCCATATTGCGATATTGAAGCATTGCGCTGTCTGCACGCGTCCCAATAGGATTAAAAATTCTTATTGTATTGTTTCCTTCTTCAAGGTTAATGACAGTTTGAAAACGAGAAGTTAAGTTGTAGTGCTTTTGTGGTGTGATTTCTATGCCATAAATATCTTTTCCGTTTACTACTGCGTTGACAAATTTTTTGTAGGAATTACCTTTTTTCTTAATAAGCAAAGTCAAAACGTATTCTCCACTTTCAATGGCTTTAACGTTTTCAAATGACATAGCTCCGCCGTCCTTGTCAAGACCGCTGACATAACCGCCTTCAGGAAGTTTTTTGCAGGGCATAAACTTTGCATTCCCTGAAAGAAATGTGTTTTTTGCACCGTAAACACTTTCTGCGCTTTCGCCTTTTTTGCAAATGGAAATTCCATAAATAAGGGGAGCGTATTTGCTTATTGGAATGTTGTGACAAAAGTCGTATTTGAAATATTCTGCGCCCCATTTGGCAAAAGTTTTTGCGTCAATTTCTTCTCTGCCTAAACTTGACGGCAAATCTTCACAAGTGTGAGTTCCGTTTGAAGTGTAAAGCCCAACTTTTACACCGTAAGCGTTCAATTTTTTTATTACGGCTTCCATACCAAGCGAAAATGTGGTTAAGTCGCCTTGAAGTCGTCCTTCGTTGTCGCGTTTAGATGAAATCCAGTTATCGTCGATATTAAGGTAACTATATCCCGCATCAATCAAACCTTTTTCTCTCATTATATTTGCAATTTCAAAAAGCAAATCTTGGTTTATGACGTTTTTGAAAGTGTTCCAAGTTGACCACCCCATTGGTGGCGCGGTTAACGCATTATTTTCAAACGACACGTCAAACGAGGTGTTTGATACACGACTTTTTGGCGTAAAAAATTGCTTGATATAACAAATTGGACACATTCCGTTTCTTCTCATATTTCTTCATCACCTTATGTTTTTGTTGACTAGTTACTTGATTTTATCAAAAATTTGCGCATTTTGCAATAATGTATTTTTTTTGGAAATTATTTTGTTAAGATAGACAGAAATTATGTTTGTTGAAAAATTAAACATACAAATATGAATAATTTGAAAAAAATATTTTTTTGGCTTGCGTTTTACACTTTCATTTGATAGACTATAACTAACTTACCTAATATAAGGAGAAGAATTATGGAAAAGAAAGGTTATCCACAAAGACCTTGGAAAACATTTGATGACCCTATTGCTGGCCATCCAAGAACTTACAAAAACGGTTTCAATTTAGATTGGTACACACAAGAATCACCAAAGGGTTCTTATCGTTCTATTTTCAAATGGTGCAATCCCAAAGAATACAAAGTACCAAGTGAAGGAATGTTCAACTACTACGTCAAAAAACTTAATTACGACGAAAAGTTTTTGAAAGACCACCAAAACCTTGGTTTGGAACAAGTTTCCTATGACATTAAGAGCAATCTTACAAAAGATGAAGAAAAAGCTCTTTTGGATATGGTAAACGGTGAAGGTTCAACAGATAACTATGTTAAACTTGCAGTTGCTTATGGTCAAACAATGGTTGACCTTATGCGCTTGCGTAAGGGTATCGTTGAAAACGTTCCTGATTTGGTTCTTTATCCAAGCACAACCGAACAAATTCAAAATATCGTAAAATATTGCGACGAGAAGAAAATTGCTATCTACGTATATAGTGGCGGTTCGTCAGTTACACGCGGTGTTGAACCAACTGTCAAAAGAAGCATTACGCTTGACCTCGGCAAAAAATTCAACAAAATTCTCGCATTTAATGAATTCAATCAAACAATTACTGTCCAACCTGGCATTTTTGGCACAGATTTGGAAATGTATCTTAACAACCCCGCAAACTTCAAGACAGGTCACGCATATACAGTTGGTCACTTCCCACAATCATTTGAGCGCGCAACCGTTGGCGGTTGGGTTGTAACTCGTGGCGCAGGTCAAAACTCTACTTATTACGGAAAGATTGAAGACATCGTTTTGAATGAAGAATACGTCACGCCAGCTGGCACGTTCTCAACTGAACGCGCTCCAAGAAAAGCAACTGGACCAAACTTTGACCAAATAATGATGGGCAGCGAAGGCGCATACGGCATTTTGACAGAAGTAACTTTGAGACTTAGAAAACTTTCTCACGAACATATCAAGTTCAGCTATTTGTTCAAAAATTGGGACGATGCTTCTGCTGCAATGCGTGAAGTTATGCAAGCTGAAAAATGTGTTCCTTCCATTTTCCGTATTTCTGACGGCGAAGAAACAGATTTGGCAATGAATATGTACGGTTTTAAGGATACTCCCGTTGAGTCATTCTTGAAAGCATTGGGATATAACTTTGGCGAATGTGTGTTTATGGTCGGTTTCTGTGACGGTTCACACGATTACCAAAAAACAGCATTGAAAAACGTACGTGAAAAAGCTAAAAAATTCCACGGTTTAAGATTGCCGGGTGAATATATTGTAAACAAATGGTCAAGCGGTCGTTTCTCCGACCCGTATCTCCGTGACAACTACCAAGACTATGGCATCATAATTGATACATTGGAATGCGCTGTCAACTGGGATAACTTGAACCACGTTCACGATTATGTTAGAGCTTGGGCAAAATCTCACCCAGATTTGGTATGCACTTGCCACATTTCACACTGCTATGATGCTGGTGCAAACTTGTACTTTATGTGGATGCAAAAAGACCAAGGACTTGAAAAGTTTAAGGAATTCCACAGCGGTATGCTTAACGCAATTCAAGAATCTGGCGCATCAATTTCTCACCACCACGGCATTGGCAAATTGTTTGCAGAATATAATGCAAAGCAATTAGGCCCTGTTCAAATGGAAGTTTTGAGAGCATTAAAGAAACATTTCGACCCCAACAATATTATGAATCCGGGCGGAACACTTTGGCTTGACAAATAATCACCATAAACAAAAAGGGCGCAATATTGCGCCCTTATTTTTTTATTTGCGTTTTTTGTAGAAAATACTTTTTTGACAGCAAAATAACAAGGCAATTAGTAATAACAAATTCGGCGCAATTATAAAAAAAGTACAAATTTATTTGGCAATATCGATTGCCTATAAAATAATTTACATATAGAATGAAAAACGGAACAAAATATGGAAAACGCCTTAGCTGTAAACTTCAAAATTAAATCTCTTTTACGCTATACATTGCCGTCTATTGTAATGATGGTGGTGTTTTCTATGTATTCTATTGTTGACGGGATGTTTATTTCTCGATTTGTTGGCACAGATGCTTTGGCTGGTGTTAACATAATTTTCCCTGTAATAAGCGTTTTGATTGCAGTAGGCATTATGATTGCTTCGGGTGGTAGTGCGGTTATTGCGAAATTTATGGGCGAAAAACAAAACCAAAAAGCTAAAGAAACATTTTCAATGCTCATTATTATAGGATTGATTTTAAGCGGAATATTTATGCTTTTTTGTTTGCTGTTTACAAGAGAAATCGCATATCTATTGGGTGCTAATGATGTTACAGTTGGCTATGCTGTCGAGTATGGAAGAATGACTTTTTATTTTCTTCCGCTGGCATTACTTCAAATGCTTTATCAAACGTTTTTTGTTACGGCTGGCAAACCTCTTTTAGGTTTAATTTTGACGTTTGCAAGTGGAATAACAAACGTGATTTTGGACTACGTTTTTATTGTGCCTGCCAATATGGGAATTTCTGGTGCTGCGCTGGGTACGGTTATCGGATACTCAATTCCTGCAATAGTGGGGACGGTTTATTTCATTTTTAACAAAAAATCAAGTCTAAGATTTGTAATACCTAAAGCTAGTTTTAAGACTTTGCTTAAAGTATTCACAAACGGTTCGTCTGAAATGGTTACAAATATCGCCATAGCAGTCACTACTTTGATGTTTAATTTGCAAATGAATAAATTCTTAGGTGCTGACGGCATTGCTGCAATAACTATTGTGCAATATATGCAATTTTTGCTTTGTTCAGTTTATATGGGCTATTCATCGGGCGTTGCGCCTATTGTAAGCTATAAATACGGCGCAAGAGATTATGAACAACAAAAATTGATTTTTAAGATTAGCTTAGTATTTATAATATTCTTTTCTGTCGTTGTATTCTTATTTTCAGAATTGGCATCAAAATATTTGGTGTTGATATTTGCTCCAAAAATTTCTAAGGTGTACGAGTATGCGTGCTTTGGTTTTTTGATTTTTTCTGTGTCATATCTGTTTTGCGGAATAAATATTTTTGCATCGTCTTATTTTACCGCATTTTCAAACGGTAAGGTATCGGCGTTTATATCTTTTATGCGAACGCTTGTGTTTATAATAATATGTCTTGCCGTGTTGCCTGAACTGTTTGGCGTGGTCGGCGTATGGATTGCAGTCCCTGTTGCAGAGTTTTTGTCGTTGTTTATTTCAATCGGCTTTATAGTGAGATATGGGCGACTGTATGGATATTCTTTGCTAAAAAAAGATAGAATTTATAATTTGTTTGAATACGCACGACAAATTTAAGTTTGTCGTTTTTTTATTTGTTTTAGCAACTCTATTGTGATTTCAAAATATAATAATTTTGAGAATAACGTGAAGATTATCATTGCTTTAAGTCACTTAATTATCATATTCTATATTGACTATTAGGCAATTTTGGGGGATAATATAGGCATAATAAAGGACAGGGAGGTTGTTATGAAAACAATAATTACCATTTCACGTCAGTTTGGAAGCGGAGGACGATTGGTCGGGAAACTTTTGTCAGAGAAACTGAATATCCCTTTTTATGATAAAGAAATCATCAATCAAGCGTCTGAAAAGTCTGGCTTTGCAAACGACTTTATTCAAGAAAACGAACAAAAAATGCGCCCTATGAGCAATTATGCTTTTGGTTCAACATTTATGGGTGGAAACTTGTGGAGTAATATTGAAAATATTGAAACGAAAATTTACTCGTATGAAGCAAACGCCATAAAAGATTTTGCAAAACAAGGTCCGTGCATATTTGTAGGACGTTGCGCCGATTATGTTTTGCGAGATGAGTATAAATGCTTGAACGTCTTTATCCATGCGGATATTGAACACAGAGTGGCAAGAATTATCGACGTATATAACTTGCTTGACAATCCCAAAAAAGCCGAGAAAATGATTAGAAACACAGATAAGATGCGTGCTAAACATTACATGTTTTACACAGATGCAACTTGGGGCGACGCTGAAAATTATGATATATCTATTGACAGCGGCAGATTTGGAATTGAACAAACAGCTGAGATTATAAAAGCTATTTATTTACAAATAGATGCAGAATAGAGGTTTTATAAAGTTTTTTAAGTATTCTGTGACTTATATTACAAAAAAAACATAAAAGCCCTTTTAATACGGGGCTTTTTCATATATAATATACAAAAATATAACAAAAATTGATGGATGGAGATATTAAAATGCTTAAAACGCCTTTAATGAGCAAAGTTTTTGATGTGTTTGAACAAAGTCGTGCTATTCCTAATGGCAAAACACCTTTTAACAATGAAATTATGATAATCAAAAACATTCCTTACAAAAAAGTCGGAGACCAGTTGTTGGTTATGGATTTATATTTGCCAAATGACCGCTCAAAAAAAGTCCCAGTAGTTTATGACATTCCTGGTGGAGGTTGGATGATACATAACCGTGAAAGACGTGACGGTTACGCAAGACTTTTTGCTGTTATGGGTGCAGCTGTTGCTGTCATCGACCACAGACTTTGTCCAAAAATTTTCTTTCCTGAAAACTTAAAAGATTGCATTGACGGCTTGAATTTCTTGAAAAGTTTGGAAACAAAATATAATTTAGATTTGAATGACGTTACCGTTACCGGTGACTCTTCAGGTGGACATCTGACTGCTTGCGTAGGGTGCGCGGCTAGCTCAGATGAATATACAAAAAAACTTGGGTTACCTGCTATGGAAGTTAAGCCTAAACGCTTGATTTGCATTAGTGGCGCATTCAGTTTTGAAATTATGCTTAGACTGCCAACTCACACGCTTGAAGTCAGATATGCAACAGGTCAGCCAACAAGAACACAGTTCAGAAAATGGGAGTTTTATAAGGAAAGTATCCCGTATAACTACCTCAGCAAAGATTTTCCGCCCACATACAACTCTGGTGGAGCGTTAGACTTGCTTTGCTTGGGAGAAGCAAAGCGTATGGCAACAAAATTGGATGAATTTGGCGTCGATAACGAGTATTATGTCGGAAAAAATATTCGCAACGCAGACCATTGCTACGTTTTGCGCCTTCCTTTCTCGCCTGCGAGAGCCGATATGTTAAAACTGTTGACTTGGTATTACAAAAAAGAAAATGAATTTGGTTTTGATATGACACAAGGGTATAACAGGGTTAAAACTTTTCTTGAAAACTACAAAGCTACATTGAAAGGCGATATGAAATGCTAAATGAATAATTTCAAAAATGGTGAAATTTTAACAGTAAAAGTTGCCGACTTAGGCTATAACGGGGAAGGCGTCGTGAAAATCGACGGCTTTCCTATATTTGTGCCATTCGTGCTTCCCGATGAATTAGTTAAAATAAAAATCAATTACGTTACAAAAGATTATGCTTTTGCTACCGTTTTGGAAATTTTGGAACAATCTAAATTTAGAATTAAACCTAAATGTCCATATTTTGCTAATTGTGGCGGTTGTGATATTCAACACGCAAACCCAGAATTGCAGGCAACTTTCAAAAAAAATATTATATTAAACAATTTGAAAAAAATTGCAGGTTTGGATATTCAAATCAACGATACCGTAGTTCTGAACGAGTGGGAATATAGAAATAAATTATCATTGCCGTTTGGATATATAAAAGGTTCAAAACGCGTCGTTTTAGGCTTCTATGAGAAACGCTCACACAATGTTGTCGGCTTGAATTGGTGTCCTTTACACGCGGATTGGTCACAAAAACTTATCAAAACTGTTTCAACGTGGGCAACCGATAACAATATTCCAGTTTACGATGAACAAACTGGAAAAGGACTGCTTAGACATCTTGTTGCAAGGTTTATAGATAACCTGTCGGCTGTGCTAGTAATCAACGGCGACAATTTGCCATATTTGGATAGCTTAATTTCTGCCTTGTCAGAAAACTTTGTCGATTTCTCAATATATATATCAAAAAATACAAAAGTAACAAACGTCATTTTCGGCGACACAGTAAGACTTGTTTACGGAAAAGAGCAGGAACAAAATTTAGGCGGTATAAAAGCTGCAATTTCTCCGTTGAGTTTTTTGCAAGTTAACAACAAAGTTAAAGACGCAATATATGACGCCGTGTGTGAAAATTTGGCTTCTTTCGACGGCGATATAATTGAGTTATATTCGGGCGTAGGATTGCTTACCGCACAAATTGCTTACCGCTTAAAAAATGCAAACATCACAGCTGTTGAAATTGTGAAAGATGGGACAGAAAATGCGAATGTATTGATGAAAAATTGTGGTTTTGACAATCGAGTGAAAAATATATGTGATGATGCGCTCAACTTTATGAGTGAAATTGACCTTGACAGAACTAAACAAAATTGTGCAAGTCGTTCAGGCTCTGAAAACAATCAAGTAATGTCTAAAATTGAAATAAATAATTCAGAAAGGCAAAACGCTACAACCCAAGATTTGTTTACCCGAAACAATTTTTTATTAGAAAACGCTGATGATAGTATGCAAGATAATACTTTGCAGACTAAAAATATAAATGATGGCTTGTCAAACAAAAAGTATGCGTTAATTTTAGACCCGCCAAGAAAAGGTTGCGAGAAAGAAATACTTGAAAAAGCCATTGAAAAGCAATTTTCACGAATTATATATATATCGTGCAATCCATCAACGCTTTGTCGAGACCTAAAAATTTTGAAACCATATTATGACGTTGTTTCAGTTACACCATACGATATGTTCCCCCAAACCCGACACGTAGAAACTCTAATATGTCTTTCAAAAAAGTCTTAATTTCGCACTTTTAAGCACCTTTTTAGGGTGCTTTTTAAGTTGCAATTCCTTTGGGGAAACATATCGTAATTTTGGCTATTTGCCGAATTATCTCACCCCGGCGGTTTTTTTCTTTTTTAGGTTTATGGAAACATATCGTAACCTACCCCTGGGTGTGTGGAAACATATTGATAACGAGTTTACATTTGGCTTATTATTTACTTGTGCAAACGCTCATAATATGCTATAATAAACGCACAGTATTGCAATGGAGATGCAAAAATATGAAATTATCAGAAAGTATAAAGGCTTTGCGAGAAAAGACACTTTATTCTCAAGAGAATCTATCCAGGGAATTGGGCGTTGCAGTTTCAACTGTAAATCGGTGGGAGACAGGCAAGGCTCGTCCTAATATATTAGCGATGAAAGCGATTAAATCATTCTGCGAGGCACATGGCTATCCTTATGAAGAGATAGAAAGTGGGTGGCTTAGTCATTCATCAAACAACAACGATTAGCGCGGTATACGGCTACAGGGCATTTCACAATAAAGAATTATAGAGGCGATTGTAATGAAAAAAATTAAAGGAAAAGAAGTATTACGAGTATTTGAAGGATTTGCGGGTTATGGCGGTGCGTCATATGGCTTGACCCGTGCTGGCATTGAGCATGAAGTTGTAGGATATTCGGAGTTTGATAAATTTGCATCTGATTTATACGATGCTAATCATAGAGACAAAAACGGAAACCAGATTAAAAACTGGGGGGATATAACAAAAATAGTTCCAGAAGAATTGCCCGATTTTGATTTGTTTACTGGTGGGTTCCCTTGTCAACCATTTTCTACGGTCGGCTTACAGTTGGGAGAAAAAGACCAATATGGAAGAGGAACTTTGGTATATGATATTTTACGCATATGTGCTTGCAAAAAGCCTAAGTATATTTTCTTGGAGAATGTAAAGGGATTGGCTACCAAGCGATTTGAGGCAACTTTTAATATGGTTAAAGCTGCTTTGAAAGATTTGGGGTATGGCGATTTGCGATATGCTCTCCTTAATACAAAGGATTATGGTATTCCACAAAACAGGGAGCGTCTATGGATGTTTGCGAAACTTGGAGGTCTTCCAGATGATTTTTCGATGGTTCCACCGACCATACAAAACGGACTTAGGCTCAAGGATTTTGTAGATAAAGAACCGCCAAAAGAATTGTATTTATCCCAAAAACAAATTCAGAGGATAAAAGATTTCTATGGGATTAAATCGTTTGTAGTGTCAGAAGCCTCTTGTTTTGATTTGTATAATAGAAACATTAGAAATGACGGAATGTGCATAACCATATTATCTCCAGAGCATAACAAGTTGAGAATGGTCGAACCGACTGGCTCCGATGGTGTTGAGATAGTTCGAAAGTTCTCTGTTGCCGAGCAATTTAGGCTGATGGGTTTCAAGGATGGAGAAATAGACTTCGCAGGTCAATCGTATTCTCAACTATCAAAAAGAGCAGCAAATGGTTGGGATATTAATATTGTAGGAATACTATTAAAACATATTTGGGGGCAATTGAAATGAGGATAGACTTTGCAACATTATCATTTGGATATAAGGTTAAGGCTGGCGGCGGGACTCCAAACTGGGCGACTGCTTTGGGTCAGGGTAGTGGTTATAAAATAAACTCAAGCCCCGCAATCGATGAAATATTGAAGGGTATGGTTTACTCATCGGCACCGCTAAATAATATAACCACGAAGATAGGAAAAGGCGGCAGAGTAGTTTCGGGAGATGCAATTGGGTCTCCAATTATACTCGCTGCCGTTTTTAATAAGGTTTATATCAATACCGATTTGGTCGAGAATGGTAAGTTTATTCTCTTAATAACAAGGGATGACTCGGATTCGCACGCAGGCAGATTAAGGCTAAAATATGGGCCAAGTAACACTTACATAGTAAATGGCGTTTCGTATTCAAATCAAGACTTATTTGATAGTGTAAGAAAAAAACTGTCGCTCACGGCTGATGCGTGTTGGTTTGTATCCAATATAAGAATCAAAAATCAAAACGAACTAATATTAAAAACATGTGTGGTTAAGGCGGACGGCCCTGTTGAGTATGAGGATAGTGCCTCCTTACACGCCGCATGGAGTGATTTTGATTCGCCTGATGATGAGGATTATTCTGTTAGTATTGACACTCCGTCAGATGGATGTGTTGAAACAATAGAGGAGAGAATTCTTGCTAAATATAGAGAAATAAAGGACACCCTCCCCGATTTTGATAAATACTATAAAGAGTTCGAGGAAAAGTTTTCGGCAGAAATGTTGCAATGCCTTGAGGGTGAGGAATTGCTAAAATACATGTTCCTTTCAGAGGGGAAGGAAAATATGTGTTGGTTTTTGGAGTTTCATCCTCAAATCAAGGAGTATTTTGGCAGCATTTCAGGTGGAACGGCTTTTAAATATGGATTGTATTTTGATAAAGCAAATCAAAAATGGATTACCGGGACAGCTTTAAAAAAGAAAGAATTAACACTTGACGAGGCGGTTGAAATTGGTACGGGAATCCGTGATTCAATAGTAAATGCCACGAAATATATCACTAATTTTGGGTCTGTATCGTCAGTTGAGGATTATGTCGTAATCGATAAAAAATTGAACGAAATAATGGGCGATGCAAATAAGGTTTGGTTGCAGAAATATTTTCACATGATATTCCCGGCATTATTCGCTCCATTCACTAACGACGGATGGCAAAATCATGTCTTGTTTTCGTGTGGAATTACTCCACGAGATGGACGCTATGTACGGAGCGGGCAAATAAGCCTATTTGCTAACGGCTTAGGGATTTCCAATGCGGCTTTCGCCCAAGTGGTTTATCAGTTATTTGGTGGAATCAAACATTTTTATAGGCTTGGAACAAGTGATGCAAGCACAAACTATTTTGCTGATTGGGTTGCTAAAAACTATGGAGCAGTAGGTTGGAGCGGAATTGGAGACTTAGCCGCAATAGCAGATAAAAAAGAATTATCAAAAGATGCTATCATTGACAAAATGATGGAGTTGTATTATCCAGAGGATAAAAACACGGCATCAAGGAAATCGGGCGAGGTCTGCAACTTTTATAATACAAGCAAGGATGATTCTTATTTTGTAGCCATGGACGGCAAAAAATTGCTTGCTATCGGTAGAGTAAATGGTGATTATTTCCTTGACGGCAGCAAGAGTTTAGGACATTGCAAACCAGTTGAGTGGGTACATAAATTTGCCGAGGGTGATGAGCTTCCGGTAATGGAAGGAAAACGCACCACTTGTGTTGAGATAGACGAAAACGAAAACTTGATGTTTTTATACAATGCTCTGAATGATAATAATGCTATTTTCGATGATAGCGAAGTGGAAAATCCTGTTATAGAAGAGGAGACAATGGAAATGAATGAAAGAAAGCCAAGGACGAATTTATCGCACGATTTGAACTGTATAATTTATGGTGCCCCTGGAACTGGCAAAACCTATTCGACAGTCCAGTATGCGGTTGATATTTGTGACAATAAAGAAACCGATACCTCTATTCAGCTGACCCCTGATGAACGAACCGCCTATGTAAAGAAATACGATGAACTGGTTTCTCAAGGACGGATAGTGTTTACCACTTTCCATCAAAGCTATGGTTACGAGGATTTTATCCAAGGACTGCGACCTGATACAAAAAGCGAAAACATGCGGTTCGTCCCGGTAGACGGAGTGTTCAAAAAAATAGCAGATATAGCAAGAAAAGATGAAATCAACGATTATGTGATAATTATTGATGAAATCAATCGTGGTCAGATATCAAAGATTTTTGGTGAACTAATTACTCTGATAGAGGATGATAAGCGTTGGGGCGAGAAAAATCAACTCAGTGTTATTTTGCCATCGGGACAGAGGTTTGCTGTTCCAAATAACCTATACATTGTAGGAACGATGAACTCTGCGGATAAATCCATTTCGTTAATAGATACTGCTTTACGCCGTAGGTTTGTTTTTATCGAGCAAGAGCCACAAGCGGAATTGGTAGCTGATGCGACCCTGAAAACAGTGTTGGAAAGAGTAAATGAATTGCTGCGTAAGGAGTTGGACAGCACCGACTTGCTTATCGGTCATTCCTACTTCATGGGAAAAACAAAGAACGATTTGTGTAATATTATGAATCGAAATATTATCCCGTTGTTGTATGAGTACTTCTTTGATAACAGTAAAAAAGTGAAAACTATACTCCAAAAAGCAGTCGAGGGCTTTGATTTTGAGGTAAGTGAATCGACAAGTAGTAGACTAAAAATAGCAAAGAAAGGTTAATTGGAATGAATTATTTTGAGGAATTAGACATTCAAAAAAAAGACCTGCCCGAAGCCTGGCAGAGCCAAAATGCACAAAATGAACTTGAGGATTTTTTGCAGGCTAATTGGGCACAGCGCAGTGTATTTTATGAAGACGGCTATGTTGGTAGCCGTCAGCAATTCCTTACCTTCAAAGCACAACAGGTTATTCGTACAAATAATTATATTGGTACTATAGTATTTAAGGGCGCACAGATAAACATCTTTCCAAAGGTATATCGAACTAAAAAAAGTGATACCGATGCTTCCTCGTTAACCTTGGAAAAGCTGATGTATAACCTGGTAAAATGGTTAGAGTATTGTGATAAGGTTGATTATCCTTTTATTAGTATTAAAAGCGAATTAGATGATTGTAATAATTTACAGGATTTATTTATCACATTATATGTTCGATATGTAAAATATGCCGTTGATAGGGCTATTTACTATAAATACGAGGATGATACAGAAGATTGCTCAAGCCTAAAAGGGCAGTTTGACCTGGTCGATTTTTACACGAAAAAGATGCAAAACGGCGAAATTGACAAGTTCAAATGCACTTATTCGAGTTTTGAGGTAGACAACAAAATCAATCGAATAATCAAATATACTTGCAAGCAACTCTTTAATTTTGCATCAAGGAGCAATCAAAAAATTATTCGGCATGTGTTGTTCAAACTAAATGAGGTATCTGATGTTCTATGCACTCCCGGCGATTGCGATAGAATTCGATTGAGTAAAATGCACCGCAATTATTCCGTCATTTTAAGCATGAGTAAAATGTTTTTGCTGAACAAATCAACATCATATAATGTGGACGATGCGGAGTCGTTTTGTTTCTTATTTCCTACGGATATTCTATTCGAAGGCTTTGTTACGGGCTTTATTCGCAATATGCTTCAGGAGACAGCAACTGTAAAAGCACAAGCCAGTGATATGTCTTTAGTAAAAAATGTTAGGGTTGGAGATAGGTCATTCGGCAAAAAGTTTAGGCTGATGAACGATATATTGGTAGAAACCGATGATGGCAAAGTTTTCGTCCTTGATACAAAATACAAGGAAATCAATAGATTTGAAGGCAACGATGACCCTGCTGATGATATTAAGCAACCCGATTTATACCAGGTTAGGGAGTATGCTCGAAAGAGAAATTTACACGAGGCATACTTGCTTTATCCAATGTACTATGATGAACCAGTAGAGCCTAATTATGCCGTATTAGAGGATGAATATGTTTCAGATGGTATTCAATACGCATTGAATGTCATTGCTGTTAGAATTCCTTTTATTTTTGAGGAAAACGAAGAGAACACGAAAGCGAAACTAACAACGGCAATATCCTCGATTTTTAACGATGGCGATTAGTTGTGTGCGAGGGGACAGTTATGGATTGGAGGGAATTTGACCGCATATATTGGCGGATGTATAAAAGGTTAGAAGAGGATTTCTTTTCGACAGACTCCTTTTGTGCCATTGATAATTTGAATAGTAATGCTTACTCGGCACGGTATCTTCAACAGCTTTTGTCAATCGGTAGTGAAGTAGATGTAGTTAGTAAAGCAATTTGCCATAAAAAGGGGCTGCCTTTACCTGGGAACAGATTAGGTATATATGTTTGGGGGAAGGCGTTATTTGCCGAATTTCCAAATTATCAAGATGAATCGATAGCTGCCTTTGAATATGAAATAGCAGCCGTAACCCCATGGCACGATTTGATTATTGGGAAGCAGACCCCACAATGGTGGGAAGTATATAATGATGTAAAACATCATCGAGCGGAGAACAAAAACTGGTGCAAAGCGACCCAATCAATGGTTTTTCAGGCTCTCTGTGGATTATATGTGGCAGTAGAATATTTAGTAGCCGTTACTTTTTATAAGGACGAACAAGAGCAAAAGAATAACAATGAAATGGGACGATTCAGGTCGGAGCATCTGCAAATAGCGAATTGGCTCCCTTATTTTTCATATTTCAATGTAAATGATTGTTATGTCCCAAACGCCAGTATCAACAAAAGGTTATATGAGGCGCTTCCAAAAGAGGGGAATAATAAATAATGCCAATACAGATAATTAGGGATGATATAACAAAGGTCAAGGTTGATGCCATAGTCAACGCAGCCAACGAGAGTTTACTTGGTGGTGGCGGTGTCGATGGTGCGATTCACCAATCCGCCGGGAGTGAACTACTCGTTGAGTGTAGAACGCTTGGTGGTTGCAAGACCGGGGATGCGAAGATAACGAAAGGTTATAAACTCCCTGCAAAATACATAATTCACACAGTCGGACCTATTTGGAACGGCGGCGGACACGGGGAGAAAAAGCTACTTGTTTCATGCTATAAACGCTCATTGGAGTTGGCAAAGCAGTACGATTGCCAAAGCATAGCGTTTCCGCTTATTTCATCGGGCATTTACGGATATCCCAAAGACCAAGCATTGAAGGTCGCAATAGACACTATTAGCGATTTTTTACTCGAAAACGATATGATGGCATACATCGTGGTATTCGATAAAAAAGCCTTTGAAATCGGTTCAAAGCTGTTTGCCGACATCCAGGAATACATTGATGATTGCTATGTTGACGAGTGCGAGTATCGTGATTCACGGCGCATGCAATCTTCAAGAATGATTGCGAAGTTTGAGGAATTCGATGCTTGCTACAATGTTTCATGCGAAAGTAGGTCTCTCAATGGACTGTTTGATGTGCTTGATGAGAGTTTCTCCGAGATGCTCCTTCGCAAAATCGATGAAAAGGGTATGAAGGATGCCGAGTGCTATAAACGAGCCAATATCGACCGAAAACTATTCTCAAAAATACGCAGCGATAAAGAATATCACCCGCGCAAGCAGACGGCGGTTGCCTTCGCAATAGCTTTGAAGCTAAACCTTGACGAGACGAATGAACTGCTACTGAAAGCGGGATTTGCTTTATCGCATAGTAGTAAATTTGACATTATCGTAGAGTATTTTATTAAGAATGGGAAGTACGATATCAACGAAGTAAACGAGGCATTATTTGCCTTTGACCAAAAACTATTAGGAGTATAAATGTCGCATTAATTGCGACCAAACCGAAATTCAAATCCTCTATAATCGGGTTGTAAGGTTGAAAGACCAAAAACAATACGGAGGTAAAGGAAATGAAACAAGGGTTGACGGAACTGGTATTTATACTTGATAGGAGCATTTCAATGAGCGGATTGGAAGCCGACACCATTGGTGGGTTCAATTCGATGATTGAAAAGCAGAAACGAGAAGAGGGCGAGGCTCTTGTATCCACAGTGCTATTCGATAACGAAAGCCAGGTCATACACGACCGCTTGGATATAAAGAAAGTCCCGGCACTGACTGAAAAGGAATACTCGGTTAGGGGCTGCACGGCATTGCTTGATGCCATTGGCGGAGCAATACATCACATCGGCAATGTCCACAAGTACGCAAGGAACGAGGATGTCCCCGAACACACACTCTTTGTCATCACTACGGACGGAATGGAAAACGCAAGTCGCTCGTATGACTACAAGGCAGTAAAAAAGCAGATTGAAAGGCAAAAAGAGAAGTACGGGTGGGAGTTTTTATTCCTTGGTGCAAATATCGATGCCGTTGAAGTCGGCGGTAGGATGGGCATTACGAGGGATAGAACAGTAACCTTCCGCAACGATAGTGATGGGCAAGCACTCAACTTCGAAGTGATGTCGGATGTAGTATGTTGCATGCGTGAGTGTGGGTCGATTGATGACGATTGGGCGAAACGCATAAAAGAGGACAAGAAAAAAAGAGGGGGAAAAGTAAATAGTTAAGTGTGCTATGGAAAATAAAAACACTAAAAAATTAATTAAAATAGTTGTGGTAATAGCCTTATTTATAGGTATTACCATTGGATTAACCTTTGCTATTAATAACTCGGCATTTAGACATACTGAAGGGTTGGTCTATAGAACTGAAACTGGCGAGTGTTATCACTCGCCCGGTTGTGGCTATTTGTGGCACTCCGCAATTCCAATGGGCTATGAACAAGCAAAAGACTCATCTTTGCGGAGATGTTCACGCTGTGGAGGAGAACCGAAGGGGACAATAGAAGTAAACAACTATGGCGCAGCATTTGCAATCGTATTTCTTGTGGAAATAGTAGTTGGACTTGTCGGTATCTTTATTTGGAATAAATCAACCGAGTCCAAAGCACCTAAATCGGTTAACCAGAACACCAATGTTGGCACAACGGAAACGAATAATGTATTATCAATGACCAATCCGAATCCAACTAATAAGCCATCATTGCCTAAGAAAACAAGATGGTATTTTTTTGAAATTTAGTTTGAAGCTGCATCAATTGAGATGATGTGTGTTTTGTTTCCTCTGTAAGCTGCTCTACTTCCGAAGAAAAGGAGGGTATTTAATGGCCATTAATTTAGATCTTAAACAATATATTAACACCTATGGACTTCACAGTATAAAAGTTATAGCAACAGGTGAAGGTTTTAGAAACAGTGAACCAGTTGTAAAAGAGTATAACAATAGTCCGTTTATCATTTACACAGATGATGGTATTGTCGTAACTAACGTTCAAGCAGGAGTGTCATCAATTGATTTGTATGTAGATGAGATTTTAGAAAAGACTATAGAACATGATGCTGAATCAACCGAAGATGTTTTAATTGATTTTTCTAATACTTCAGTAAATGATCTTGACGAATACTGTATCGTTGCTCATAAGAATGAAGCAGATTTTACAGAACTAAAGAAACAAATAGTATCTAATGAAACACTCGCAAAAACTATTGATAAACTAGGGTTATTTAAGTACATGTATTTAGGTGATACAGACCTAGAAAATCCAAAGTTCAAAGATAATTTGATAAAAGTTAAGGCGGATCTTTTTGAAGCTATACTTGGTGCAGTTGCAATAGACAGTGATTGGAATCAAGATGAACTTCAAAATGTTGTAGAGTTTATGTTACAGATTGATGACTTCCTAGCAGATGTCGATACTGAAGAGCCAAGACCATCAAAGTTTCAGTTAGAGAATGCGGTTACTACTTTAAAAGAACTAGCAGAAAAAGGTAGATGCTCAATTCCTGAATACTATCAAGCAGAAGAACAAGTGTTAATGAATGATGGAACGTTGATGTGGGAGTGTACTTGTTACATTAGAAGCTGGGCTATGAAACACACTGCATATGCAACATCAAAAAAAGAAGCCAAGAGATATGCAGCATACTTAGTTCTTTGTGATTTCTACGGATTACCTGATGAATTTAGTGAGGAGGATTAAGACTATGGTAAGTGAAAAAGATGCAATTGAAATAATAAATTATGCAAGTAAAATTGGAGTTAAGGTTTATTTAGATGGTGGATGGGGAGTTGATGCTTTATTAAAAAGACAGACAAGACCTCATAACGATATAGATTTGTTTATTGAAGAAACAAACAGAGAAAGTTTTATTAAAGTGCTATCAAGTAAAGGGTTCTATGGAGTTATAGAAACATACACTACAAATGATCATACGGTTTGGAAGGATAATTTAGATAGAATCATTGATTTGCATATTTTTAGATATAGTAATAATGAGATTATTTTTGAAGGAAATGGATATCCGATTGATACATTTAGTGGTATAGGAACAATCGGTGATATTGAAGTTGGTTGTATTAATGCAGAATATCAAGTGTCATTTCATGTAGGGTATGAAATTCGAGATAAAGATATTCATGATGTAAAATTACTTTGTGAAACCTTCAGCATTCCAATTCCTGAACAGTATAAGAGTAAAATATAGTTGCTTTTGGGGTGCGTAAATGTTTTAATATAGGTAATCAAAGCCATATCAAAATATGGGGTGCGTAAAACTAGTTAGGGTGCGTGATTTACTATCAAGGGTGCGTGATTTCTGCTAGGGGTGCGTAATTGTATTAATATAGGTCAACAAACACAAGTTGAATGAATAGGTTTGATACAATTAGTGTCAAGCCTTTTTTATTGGCAGATAGGGGAATTTCTCCTATATTCACTTGCCAGAACTAAATGCTTAAAATGATAAATAGGTAAAAATATAGTCAAAACCAGTGTTTTTAGTAAAAAGTATAGTTTAGCTTACACGATTGCTTTTCAATTTACACGATTACAAGTCGGATTTACACGATTATCCAAATGTAATATAAATGGTTTTTTTAATTAGAAGATAGGAATTTCTTGTATATTCAGTTTTTAGAAACAAATAAGAAATAGATTAATTCATCACTTTAATTAAATTCCTGCATTATTCACCACAAAAACAATATTAACGATTTTCTTATCATCTATAT
>CAZQGE010000014.1:0-33098 GCA_964592815.1 uncultured Bacteroidaceae bacterium
ATAAACTTTTAATTGTAATAAGGTGCTTATTGTGTTACAATTCTAATGTTTGAAAAAAAACTATTAGTAATTTGAGGTGAAGTTATGAGTAATTATCCAGAGTACATTAGCGAAAAAAGACGCCCCGTTCCAACGCCAAAAAGCATTGTAGAAAATGGACAAGCACACTTTGGCACATTTGAAGATTCTTTTGAGAAATTAAATCTTTTAGATTGCGAACAGCCTTGTGGTTTATTTCTTCCACATTTTATGAATCGCACACGCTTAACCGAATGGGAAGCCTTTGAAATCAATATGGATGAAGGCGCATTGGTTAGCGCAATTTATAACACAGGTATGATTGGTTTTTCAATTATGGTTTTCTTTGATAAGAAAAAGAACCGCATATTGAGCTGGAAAAACTTTGTTCCTGGTTGCAAAGCCAAAGTTGCAAAACAACTTGTTGACGGTGTAAGCAGTCTTAAAACAAAAAATTCAGATTTTGTGATTACCAATGATTTGAAAAACGGCAAAGCTCACGCCGTAGGTTTTGCAAAAAACAACAAATTCGGAAAATTTGAAATTGATATGTCGGTAGAAAGATTATCTCCTCCGTCAAACGTATCCATTCCATTTGGAAAAAACAAGCCGTTATATTCAGAAAAAGACTTTTTCAAAGCCAGCGGATACATTTCAATTAACGGTGAAAAATATGAATCGAAAGACAACACCGTTTCAATAATTGACGACCACAAAGGTTACTACCCCTTCTTTGCTCACTATGATTGGCTGACAACGATGGGCAAACTTGAAATTGATGGAAAGCAACAATTTTTTGCTTTCAACCTTACTCACAATCAATCCATAAACCAAGACGAATACAATGAAAATCTTATTTGGGTTGAAGGCAAGAGTTATCCTCTTCCCCCTGTAAAATTCACGCACAACGAACAAAACCCCAACATTTGGTATGCAAAGGATGAGCACGGTTGTGTGGATATTCGTTTTGAAATTGCAGATGTATTCAAAATGCCTATTCACGCATTGGTTGTTGACGTAAAATATGATTTGCCATTTGGAAAAATCTATGGTTTCGTAACCGACACAAACGGAAAAAAATATGTTGTTGACGGAATGACTGGCATAGGCGAAGACAAAACAACAAGAATGTAAAACATTACAATAAATAACAAAAACGCATCTTTACGATGCGTTTTTTCATATATCAACTTGTCATTCTGTAAAAAAATCGAATATAGCATATTATAGTTTGTTTATTTTTCAAGCAAAATTGCATATAACTTATTTTACAACAAGAAACAATTTTAACGTCTCATCCATCTTATCGATTTCACGCGGACAAAGTTTTGACGATGCCAAAGCATTTTTCACACCCAACCACATTGCACGTATCATAAGCGTATCCCTGCTGTCCAAAGCCACAGCATAGCCTTCAAGCATAAGCATAAGCTCTGCCCTTATGCCATCGTCAACGTTTGTTTCTTGAACGGCTTTTACAAAAGCAATCAACAAATATTCCGTCTGTTTTTGAAGTCCTTGAGATGCAAATTCTATAATGCGTTCAGGCTCGGGAGCTTCATCTTCAACGCCTGATACCACCATATCTACAAGTGCTAGTTTGAAGGGTTCAAGCACCTTTTCATAAAAAAGTTGGTAACTTTCCTGCTTTGAAGCGGCGGGGTAATACTGACCTGCAAAAGTTACGACGTCCATAAGACCGCTGTCAAAATCTACAAGCATACCCGAAACTAGAGCCACCATAGTTTTTTTTAATTTTGGAAGTCTTAAAAGATGCCTATCATTGATATTAACAAACGCCCTCTTTTTCTCTGTTTCATAATCAAAATTTTGATTGCAAAGCGTCAGAGTTTGTCTGAATTCCGAATAAAATGCTAAGCACCGCAAAAGGCTCTTTAATTTTTTGTCAACCATTATAAGACTTGCACCGTGCAAATCTTCCATAACAGACACCAAAGCCTCAATTCCTTCGCCGTTATATTCCATAGCTGCCTCCAATGCAAATCTTAGCAAACATTTATGAAAAAATCAAGATATATAAATCTATTGCTCACCTAAGGAGTTATAAACGCCTTAAAATTTCTTTATAAAGGGCGCAAAGTATCTTTTGGCATTGAAATCATTAAAATCTATGTTAAAATAAACAAGATAAATGCAAAAAGGGGTTAAAAATGCACAAAATTCTACTTGCCGAAGATGACGGCGACATTGTAAAGTTGATAAAACTCTATCTTGAAAACGAAGGCTTTGAAGTTACGTGGGCAAGCGACGGGAAAATAGCTTACGATTATTTTTGCAACCAAACTTTCGACTTGCTTATTTTGGACATTATGATGCCAAATATGGACGGCTATCAACTCACAAGATTAGTGCGCGAAAAAAGCAATGTCCCAATTATTATAGTTTCAGCAGCGCATATGGACAGCAACAAAATTTTAGGTTTGAATTTGGGTGCAGACGACTATTTGGTCAAACCATTCAATCCGTTGGAGCTTGTTGCAAGAGTAAATGCACTTTTAAGACGTTTTAACAATCTCACTTCAAAAGACAGTTTACACGACGGAAAACTTCAACTTGGTGAATTATTGTTGGATACACATATGCTTTCTCTTGAGAAAAACGGTGTTCCGATAACCTTAACCGCAACTGAATACAAAATTTTGGTTATGCTTATGAAGAACCCTGGCAGAGTTTATACAAAAATGCAAATATACGAGGAAGTTAACGGCGATTATTTTCAATCTGACGACAACACTATGATGGTGCATATCTCAAATCTCCGTGATAAAATTGAAGAAGACCCAAAAAATCCAAAATATATCAAGACCATTCGAGGATTAGGCTACAAAATTGAAAAATTCTAAAAAAAGCAAAAATCTAACAATAAGCCCAGATTTTACGTCGTTGCTCACAAAAAGTTACGTCATTTTTTCTTTGATTGTATTATTGTTTGTTTCAGGTATGTTTATTTTGGCAAATTTTTTGTTATCATCTCCAAAAATTAAGTGGTTTGGATATGACATAACAAATTACAGAGATGTTTTATACAGTGGCAATTTCTCAAAACTGCCAATTACAAGCCTTGTTGGCGACGGATTTGTTGAGATATACGACGTCAACGGCAACTTAAAGTTTTCATCAAACAGTTCTTCACACGACTACACTCTTGGTGAAATTGATATGATATCCGAATTTACCAAAAACGAAACGGTAACTGTCAAAGAATTTGAAACCCAAGTTGGTGCAAAACAGTATCTTGTCAGCAAAAATTTCAGCAATAACGGGCAAACAACAAGTTTATATATGCTTTTAAGTGAAGAATTTTCAATCATTCAGACCAATTTTGATACGTTAAAATCAAAGTTAACGTACAAGGAATTTCAAGCTCTAACCTTCAATGCAAAAAACAGCACCTCTCTAACAAAATATTCATTTTCAGCATCTGACGGCAAAACCTACACAGCGATTATGCTGGATACAACTTTGCGAAAAAATAAAGCACCTATTTTAATCATTACTTTTACCGCCGTAGCTATTTTTGTTATATATATAATAATGTTGTTCTTATTTCTCAAAATGATAACAAAACTTGTCAGAATTCCTCTAAACGACTTAGAAATTGGTATGTATCGTTTTTCTATTGGAAATTATCGCCAAAAGCTAAACTATAAAGGCACGCGCGAGTTTGAAACCATAACGCACAGTTTTAACGATATGGTTGACATTTTAGAGCAAAATAAGCACGAAAAAGAAGTGCTTGAAGAAGATAAAAACAGAATTTTAGCTGGTTTATCACACGACTTAAAAACGCCAATTACTGTTATTCAAGGTTTTGCAAAAGCGCTCAACGACGGAATGGTGAGGCAAGAGGACGTTAAAAAATATCTTGAAACAATCGAAACAAAATCTGAATACATGTCAGAATTGATAAATAAAATTTACGATTACAGCAAATTAGACCACCCCGATTTCAAAGTCGAAAATAAAAAAACGGATATTGTTGAATTTACAAGACAATATTTTGCGAATAAATATGACGAATTTTTGTTGCGAGGTTTTAAGCTAAGCATTGAATTGCCAGAACACCCCGTTTACGCATTGATAGACAAGCACGAATATCCCAGAGTTTACGACAATATAGTTTCAAACTTTATGAAGCACAACGACACAGGGACAACGTTTGCAGTTGATATATCTGATAACGGAGAAAACATAATAATTTCATTAGCTGACAACGGCAAAGGTATACCTGAAAATCTAAAAGAAAATTTGTTCAAACCATTTGCAGTTGGCGACGCATCACGCAATACAAAAGGCTCGGGATTAGGGCTTGCAATATGCAAACGCATAGTTGAAATGTGCAACGGAACAATTTTGTTTACCTCAAACGACGAATACAAAACGGTTTTTGAAATTACGCTGCCAAGCGCATCCTAACAACAAAATCCTTTCGCAGACCTAACAATCTAATGCCATGCATAACCAAAATAAATCGTTTCTAAATTTTTTTTAAGTTTCGGTTTACCATATTTTTATATTGCGAAAATATAATGACAACAGAAGATAAAAATCGGAGGTAGGAATATGAAAAAATCAACCAAAATATCATTGACGTCTATTGCGGCAGTTTTGGTTTTAGTAATGGCTCTAAGCGTAGTTTTGGTAGCTTGTTCAAATAACACGCCCGAAGTTGCAAAAGCAGAGTCGTTTGTTACAGTTGATATAAACCCGTCAATAGAACTTGTTCTCGACCAAAATAACGTGGTAATGAGCGCAACGGCTGGTAATGCCGATGCAGAAGTTTTGCTTTATAACGCAGACGGAATTGTTGGAGCAAAAGTTGACGTTGCCGTACAACGTTTGGCAACTCTTGCTGTTGAATTGAAATATACCAAAGAAAGCAACAACGTCAGCGTAACCGTATCAGGAAAAACAGACGCTTCCGCGAATTCAATTTATAATACGGTAAAAACTTCTCTTGAAAGCGTAATAACAAATTGCAGCGTTGAACACGCCATTGATATTGTTCTTGAAAAAGAAGTTGCTGCATTAAAATTGCAATACGCAAGCAACGCAAACGTCCAAGCATTGACAGTTGACCGCTATCGTCTTATCCGTTCTGCAATGTTTGCAAAAGCTGACTTGACTTTTGAACAAGCCGTACAGCTTTCAAATGCAGAACTTGCGGACATTGTTAAAAATCAAAAACAAGCATTGAAAGCTAAAGTCAACAATGCAAGCCTAATTGCAGTACAAAATGCTCAAAAGTCTTATGAAATTGCAAAACAAATAGCCCTTGACAGCGCATATCTTTCTTTGTATGCACAAGCTGACGTAGCAGCACTCAGTCGTTTGAACACTCTTCCTCTTGAATACGTTGCGTGGCACACCGCTGAACTTTCAATGAAACAAGCATATCAACTCAGCAAGGATACTTGGTTGGATAGAGAACTTACAAATGAGCAAGCAAACCAAATAGCAATTGCGCTCTTTGACACAAAAACTGAGCAAGATGCATTTTTAGCAGGTGCAAAAAATGAAAATGACAAATACACAAAACAATCTGTGTTGCAATACGTCAACAAGTATTACCGCAACCTTGCAGAAGTAGAACGTCAAGCGTTTATGGATAAGTACGGAACAGTTATGAACACAATAAGCGACCTTAACTTTGAAGCAAATGTTGACATAAACTCAGATTTTGGCAGTATTAAAGCTCAAATAAATTTGTCTGGTTTAGGCGCAATCGTAACTTCTACTTTCCAAACTTGTGCTAACGTTGTTTTGAACACGTTGGGAATTACAAAAGACATCACGTATTCAACTTTCGAAGAAAAAATTGCCTATGTTGAAACTCAAACCGCAACAATCAAAGCTGAACTTATCAATGCAATGACAAGCGAAGAAAAACAATACGTTGCCGAATTGCAAAGCAATATCGGAACAAAAATTCAAACCGCAGAAAATAATTATAATCAAGCGTTGAACCAAGCAAAAACAGAAGCTAAAAATTGGTTGCAAAATCAACAAAACCAAAGACGTCAACAAGGCGGAAAAGCATAATTTATGCAACAACTCTAAAAATCAATAAAGACGGCTTAATGCCGTCTTTATTTTTATGCTTTTTTTGTCAATTTGTTCTTATATGTTATTTTTATTTTTTAACCCAATTTATTCTTTTCATTGATTTCTCAAATTCTGTTGTTCTTTATTGTTACTTTCTCTTTTGTTACTTAAAAAAGCAAATTTGATTTTATCTTTTTTAGTTTTCGCCATTTTCAGCTGTTGACTTTCTCTTTTTCCCAAAATAATAAACAACCAATGCGCTGTAACCAGAGTTTCCTGCAACAAGTTTATTGATAAGGCAATACCTGATTTCCTTGTTTGGAGCAAGTTCAGCAATTTTTGTGCCAAATTCTTTTGCTTCATCAAGCAAACCCGTGTGACCAATCATAATAAAGTCGTTTTTGTCATCAATATAGTTCTCTCTGAACGCTTTTGACATTTCTTGAATAGCCTTTTTGCGTCCCATAGCTTTTGCCACCACTCCGACTTTACCTTTATCCGTAATTTCCAAAACTGGTTTTAAGTTGACTATTGCGCCCAACAAGGCTTGCAAAGTGCTTATTCTGCCACTATGCTTGATGTTTGCAAGGTCGTTAACAATAAACGTATGATGGACACTCGTTCTGTTTTCTTCCAACCAAGCAACAACTTCTTCAATAGATTTGCCTTTCTTTTGAAGTTGCCAAGCGCGATAAACCAACAAACCTTCACCGCCACCACCGCTGAGCGAGTCAATAACAAAGATTTTTCTATCTGGATATTTGGTTTTTAGTTCCGCCGTAATTGCTGAAATATTATCATAACTTCCAGACATACCTGATGAGAAACTTATGTAGAGCAAGTCGTTGCCACGATTTAAGACTTCTTCAAACGCTTTGCTTGCCGTATATTGGTTAATTTGAGACGTCTTAATCATATGACCCATTTTTAATTCTTGATAGTAATCCAAAATTGGATACTCATCATCGTTTACATATTCTTTACCGCCGATTGTAAATGGAAAGCATAATCTAGTTATAGGATTTTCTTCATAAAAACCGTCGTAAAGGTCTGCGGTGTTATCCGTTACAATTTCAAATTTATTCATATTACCCTTCCTTATTCGCCGAAATATCCTCCGACAGTTGTAATGTTATCACAATATAAGTTATTTGTCTATAAATTGTTATTACTGCATTTATTGCAAAAGTGTACGGTAACAATAGCCCGCTTATGCCAAAAATCAAGAAATTGGGTATTGCAAAAATCAACTTTTTGATTTAATATAAATACTTAAAAGGTAACTTGATAAGCTAATAGGAGGTTTTTATGGCGCTGTCAATATCTATGCTTGTTGTTTCTTGTGTCAGCATTGTGCTTTTTACCGCGCTGAATTTGAATTTCAAAATAAAAAAATTCAAAATTCACCTCTATTGGATTATCCCGATGATATGCGCTATCGTATTGCTTGCAACTGGCGCAGTTGATTTTCGAGCTTTTATAAATCAACTTGCAAGTTCATCAAATATGAACCCCCTTAAAGTGCTTACCATATTTATCTCTATGTCGGCAATTTCAATTTTTCTTGACCAAGCTGGCCTTTTCAGATATTTAGCGGCAAGCGCGCTTAAACGTGCGTCAAAAAGTCAGTTGAAACTGTTTGTTATGCTTTATTTTGTCATTGCAGTAATTACCATAGCAACATCAAACAGCACAATTATTTTAACGTTTACTCCATTTATTTGCTACTTTGCAAAGCATAGCGGAATCAATCCTATTCCTTATCTATTTGCCGAATTTGTATCCGCAAATACGTGGAGTATGTTTTTGCTGATTGGAAACGCAACAAACACTTATATTGCAACGTCTTTCAACATTACGTTTATTGAATATATAACGTATATGGCAATTCCAACAATATTTGCATCAATAACATCACTTGCAATATTATTGATTATGTTTAGGAAACAGTTGGCTGAGCCTTTTCAAAATGCTCAACTTGACGTCGAAATCAAAAACAAACCTGCGCTTATTGTCGGCGTAATCGGTCTTGCTGTTTGCACAATTTTGTTGATTATTTCATCATATATCGGCGTTGAAATGTGGATTGTAAGTTTATCTTCCGCATTGTTCGTTATGATTGTTGGAAGCATTTGCTATCTTGCAAAAAAACAAACGCTTCATAAACCCTTAAAAACTTTAAGACGTATGCCTTGGCATTTAATTCCGTTTTTGCTTTCAATGTACGTAATAGTTTTATCTTTGGAGAATGCTGGCATAACGGAAAAAATCGCTTTGGTTTTTGACAATAAGCTTTCATTTTTATCGTTTGGTGCGCTTTCAGCTTTGACGTCAAACTTTATGAACAATATTCCTATGAGTATTTTGTTTACAAACGTTCTTCAATCTCTCGGTGCAAGCACCTTAAAGGGTGGTCTGTTTGCAAGCATAATAGGCTCAAACTTAGGCAGTTTAATAACTCCAGTAGCGTCAATGTCAGCCATAATGTGGAGAAGCGTAATCAGACATAAGCACGTAGATTTCTCTTTCTTTACGTTTGTCAAATACGGCTTGGTCATAGCAATTCCAACGCTTTTTGCAGCTTTGGGCGGTTTATCGCTTATGATTTTTTTACTTGGCTAATGCTATTTTTTATTTTAATTGACAAATAGAACTCTTAAACCTTTGGTTGCCATTTTATTAAATTTGCTATATCATAAGATTATGCAAAACTCAGATTTAACGTTTAATAATTTTAGAGATATGGGCGGAATTCCAACCGCCGACGGAAAGGTTATCAAATGCGGAAAACTTTTTAGAACAGCGTATATATCTCCAAAAACCGAGCTTGACAATGCTTATCTTGAACAGATAGGGCTAGACACCGTCATAGATTTCAGAAGCGCGGGTGAGATTGCCGAGCGTCCAGATTGTTTGCCAAACGGCGTAAAATATATAAACGCGCCAGTCTTTACGTCTGCTGAAACAAATGCTCTTGCGCCAACAAAAAAAATGGTACGACGCCTTTTGTTTTCAAGCGATAAAACAATCGCAAACTTGCAAACGGAAATTGAAAACTCCTATGTTTATATGCCGTTTAGAACTGGTGCGTATTCCCAACTTTTCAACTGCCTTGACAAAGGTGAAACAGTTGCCTTCCATTGTACGGCAGGCAAAGATAGAACTGGGATTGGCGCAATTTTGATTATGTTAGCGCTAGGTTGCTCAATCCAAACTTGTTTAAGTGAATATCTGCTTTCAAATGAGTATCAACAGAAAAAAATTGATGCTATGAATGCGAAACTTAAATTTGTTCCTACAAGCAAAACCGTAAAAAATTTCTGTGTAACGGTTTCGCAAACCCACCAAAATTTATTTGACATTGCGCTTAACTCAATATTCTCTAAATATTCAACAATAACAAGTTTTTTTGAAAACGAATACGGCATAAACCAACAAAAAATAGATTTATGGAAATCGTTTTATTTGGAATAAGCAATTAAAGTGAAACAGGTTATAAAAATTTTGTAAATAATATTAAAAAAAACCATAAAAAAACACCGCCTAATTGGCGGTGTTTTAATTTCATAATCATTTGCCTTTATATATTGATTTGTAGGCGTCTTTGAAGTAGCTTATTCCTTTTGCATTCACAATTCCAAAACTGTTTGTTTTGTTTGTGTAAATTGCCGCTTTCTTTGCGTCAAGCAACGACTTTTCAAAATACTCTTTCACAGTTAAGCATTCATCTTCCGTCTTGCCGTAACTGATTACATAGTCCATAGGAAGCGAATCTGACGTGCTTGTTGCTTGTGTTACAAACAAAATGAATATACCAGCATAAGCATTTTCTGTTGTGCCTGACTTGATGAAACTATCATCAAATACGTATGAACTTGCAATTTTATCTTGTTTTGTTGCTGTATCGCTGGCAGTATAATATGATGCAGTTCCTTTGTCAATTAACGCTCTTGCGTGAGCCGTAAAGCCTTTAAGATAGCTGCTGTCTTCACCTTCTGGGGTGACAATATATCCTAAGCCACCGTTGTTGCTGTCCTTGTTAACTGCGCCGCTGTCGTCACCAACCAAATATAACCACGCTTTTGCGACTTCACGCATATAGTAAACGCTAACGTTTTTGGTAATTGGGTGATTTGCATCGGTAATTGCTGCTTTAACTTGTTCAAGAGAGTTGAAAATTTGTTCAACAATACCTACCGTCGTGCCACTTGAAAATGCAGGAACTTTGTTAAGCAAATATGCCATAGCTGGAGCTTCTTTGCATTTATAAACAATTTCCCAACCGTCTTTTTTGCCTTTTGCCTCATCATCTGCCGAGTAATCTACCCATTCAAATGAAAGAATTTGGTTGTAGTTTGCAGTTGTATTATTCTTGTTATAATAAGTGTTAGCTTTGTTGTAAGGGTTTGCATTGTCCGTCATCGGGTCTTTCAACGTCAAAGGTTTTTCCATTTTGTTTGGTTCGCCGCTTTCCTTTGTAGGATAAGTTGCCGAATCCGCTTTATAGTCTGGGTTTGAAACCTTAACTTGCAAATTTTTCAACATTTCATCACGTTTTGCAAGCGCAAGTTCTTCCGATAAATCCTTGGCGTAAGCAACAAGTTCATTTACGCTTGTTTGGTCAAGTTTCAAAAGAATATTGTTTACAAAACCGTAAGCGTGCTTTACACCAGAAATTTCGGTATATTTTTGAAGCATTGTCGTTGTATATGAATTTTTGATTGCGTCAGCAAACTTTGTTTGGCTGTCACCGATAGCCTCTTTGTTTGCTTCCAAAACCTTATCATATTTTGCTTGAATTTCTGCGTCTGTAACAGAAACTTGTTTGTGCAGAGTTCTTTCAAGTTTAGAAATCAACAAAGTTTTAAGTTGGCTTTCCAAATAATAATCATAGCTCTTGTATTGTTTTTCAAGGTTCTTTTTAATTTCAGAAATTCCGCTTTCAATATATTCAGCAAGTTTTTCTTCCTTTGTTTCGCTTCCCTTTACAACGATGTCTTTAAGGAAATCTTTGTCTGAGAAATCAATTTTATCTGTGTATGCTTTTTCAAAGAACTTTGGACTTACCTCACCAGTAAACGGCTTTTCTGCGTCAAAAGTTTCCTCGGTTGTGGTGGCTGCAGGCTTTTCAGTTCTTGGAGCAGTATATTCTTTCCATACAGCTTCAAGGTGAGTTCTTACGTCGTTAAAGCGATACTTTGCAAAATTTATAATTTCCGTATCTGCTGTGCCAGTTTTTTTCCAACCATAAAAAGTGTAACCGTCTTTGGTTGGTGCAGTTGGTTCAAGAGTCAATTCGCCTTTTTGAACTTTCTTCTTTGTTACGGCACTTCCGCCTACGCTGTCAAAATAAATATAAACAGGGTCTGTTATGTCACCTGTATAAACAGTTTCTCCACTTTCAGTTGAGCCTGCGTTTGCTTTGTCTTCCTGAATGGCTTTTTTAACGTTTTCTTCCAAAGCGGAAAGCAAATCTTTGTTTGTATCTTCAATAGCTTTGTTAAACTCAGATTTATTCAAAAGAGATTTTGCTCCGCTTGCTTCTGAGTAGTAAACGCAAGCAGATGGAACAACCGTGTCGCCAAATTCAGCCTTTGCAATTTCAGCGCGCGCAAAAAGCACAAGCAATTCTCGTTCTGCAAGGTTTTTAAGGACGTAATCTGCCGCCTGTTCGTACGTCATTTGGTAATAGTTGACATAAACGTAGGCGTATGCGTTGAATGAGTCTTGCAATTCAAACTTTCTTATGTTAGCGGTTTGACCAGCATAACCCAAAGACGCAACAATTTGTTTTGAGTCTCTTTCTTGATTTTTCTTGAAAATTTCATCGCAACCAGTCAGAGTTCCGACCAAAATTCCGATTAAAAGTACAAGTATTAGGGTGACAGCGATTTTTTTCTTCATATTTCCACTCCGTAGCGAGTTCTAAATTTTTTATGTTGATGTCATAACTACATAATGATAAGTATAAATATTATACACACATACGCGCGTAACCGCAAGTATTTTTTAGTTTTGCCAAAATTTAAGGCTTATATTAAAATTTTGCGCTTATTTTTAATATAAATCTACCTCTAACTTGGTAAAAACCTTGTATTTAGCAACAAAATTTGTCGGCAACAATACTGTTTTACTAATAAATACCCACCTGCTTATGTTTCAAAATGAAACAAACAACATTCTTTTGTGTTACTTACTAATAAACACCACCTGTTTACGTGTAATTTTAACAAGTCGTTTGAATTAGATTTTCAAAAAACAAACTTTGCTTACATAAAGTTATTTACCAACAGCGTCAAAAAACACCGTCATTTTTTTAATTTTCTGCTCAGGCGTCAATTTGTTTACCTCGAAAATCAAAGTCGGGGGTATAGCAGTGGTAAGCACAATGCTTTCAGAAAACTCAGAAACGGCTCGCATCAAACTTTCATTTTTGAAGACATCGGCATTGTTAAAATAAGCAGCCGCCCCGTTTTTGTTTATAACAATTTTTTCAACTCCGTAATTTTTTGCTAAGTTTTTCAGCAAAGAAATATTTATCAAGTTTTCCATAGGCAAATCTACCACGCCATATACGTCTGTAAGTTCCGTAATAAGCATATCGCGAGCCTCGTAGGTTGCAACCAAAGAAATTTGCTTGTATATTTTCAGTTTATCTCTGCCTTGAACGTAGTCGTCACGAATATATGCAGGCGCATCAACTTTCATTTCCAAATTGGCTGTTTCGGTATGGCTTTCACCTGTTTTCATTTCGTGTACGGCTTGGTCTAAAAGCTCTAAATACATCTCGTAACCAACACGCTCGATATGTCCGTGTTGTTCCGCTCCCAAAAGTGAACCCGCTCCCCTTATGGATAAGTCCGATAATGCAATTTGAAAACCGCTTCCTATTTCTGTGTTTTCCATAAGCGCATTAAGTCGCTTTGATGCAATATCAGATATTTCACGCTGTTCAGGAATTGTGAAATATGCGTGAGCAAGCGCACCTCTGCGCCCTACTCTGCCCCTAAGTTGATATAGTTGCGACAACCCAAATTTGTCCGCATTCAAAACAACAAGCGTATTCGCATCTGGCAAATCTATTCCGTTTTCAATTATGGTTGTGGCAATAAGCACGTCAAACTGTTTATCGTAAAATGCCTCAATTCTTTTTTCTAGTTCACCAGACGGCATTTGTCCGTGTGCCGTGATAATTCTCACCTTGTCGTCAAGCAAAGCTCTAAGCCTAATTGCAAAAACGTCCAACTGCGAAATATCGTTAAGCAATATAAGCGTTTGCCCGCCTCTTGCTACCTCTCTCTGCACAGCATCAACACACAAAGTATCGGAGTAAGGCGTAACGTAGGTGTCAACAGGCAACCGTCCCAAAGGCGCAGTTTCCAAAAGTGAAATATCCCTAACTCCAGACAGAGCCATATTAAGTGTCCTTGGAATAGGCGTAGCCGACAATGTAAGCACGTTAACAGTCGGATATGAATTCTTAATTTTTTCTTTGTGTTCAACACCAAAGCGTTGTTCCTCATCAAGCACCAAAAGCCCTAAATCATAAAAAGATACCTCTTTTGACAGAACCTTGTGTGTTGCAATAACAATGTGCAACGAACCGTCTTTTAAGTCGGACAAAGTTTTTTTGTTTTCCGCAGCGGACTGAAGCCTTGATAACAGCGCACACCGTATGCCAAACGGTTTTACTCTTTCAAACAAGTTTTCGTAGTGCTGTCTTGCAAGAATTGTTGTTGGTGCAAGCAATACGGCTTGTTTCCCCGCCATAACCGTTTTGAACATTGCTCTAAACGCAACCTCGGTTTTTCCAAAACCAACGTCGCCAACCAAAAGCCTATCCATAATTTTGCCTTGTTCCATATCTGCTTTGATTTCTGCAATGGCTTTAACTTGGTCGGGTGTTTCTTGATAAGGGAAATTGTCTTCAAACTCTCTTTGCCAAATGGTGTCAAGTTCATATTTGAAGCCTTTTTGTTTTTCGCGCTCTGCATAAAGCGCAAGCAAATCAATGGCAAGTTTTCTTACTGACTTTTTAACTTTATCTTTTTCTTTTTCAAATTCCTTTCCACCGATTTTGTTTAGCTTGGGATTTTCTTCACCAACAAACTTTTGGAGGTTATCCATTTGGTCTGTTGCAACGTAAAGTTTGTCACCATCACGGTATCCTAGAACAATATATTCCTTTTCATATTCCCCCGTTTTCATACGGGTAATACCTTCACAAATTCCAACACCGTGAACACGATGCACTACATAATCACCCGTTTTTGGTATGGTAAACTGCGTTTTTGGTGATTTAACTTGCGAACTATGCATTTTTCCGACACACTCTTGCACACCAATTACGCATACTTTCATATCAGGATAAACAAACCCGTTTTGTATGCTCAAAGGCGTGCATAAAATCATTCCGTCATCACTTCCGTTTTCAGAATAATGCACAGGTAAATTCTCTTTTTGTAAGTTTTCAACAATAACTTTTGCTTTCTCAACGTTGCCTGTTGCAAGATATACCTTTGTGCCGTTTAGAACAAACTGTTTTAGGTCGTTGACAATCGAAGGCGGGTCAAGGTAATACTTAACCACGTTTTTGTTTTTAATTTCCAAAAGCAGAGTTGGGTCAAACATTGGGTTTGACAAATTTAATGCGGAAAAACTCATTTTTCTAGCAGTCAAAACTTGACGCTTTATTTCCATAAACGAGTAGTTTGCATTGTGGTGTTTGTCAGTTATCTCACCACTTTTACCAAGTGCTTTAAGTCTTCCTTCAAACTCTTTTTCTAATATGGTAAGTTTGTCAAAAACAAGTTTTGGCTCATCAAAAATTATCTCATAAGGCAAACCACTTTCTGTAAAATACTGCAAAATTGAACTTGTGCTATCTTCAAAAAACGGCAACGCCCATATTGCGTTTGAGGTGACTGCGCCAATACCTAACACACTCAGCGCGTCAAGCGATTGTGGATATGATTTATGCGTCAAAAGCTGTTCCCTTGCCTTATCATAACCGTCTTTATCAAGCAAAATGTCGCTGGAAGGATAAACAACTATGCTTTCAACTTGCCTTAATTTTGACATATTCTCTGGATTTAATTCCCTTATGCCCTCAATTAAGTCATCAAAAAATTCTATCCTAAACACTTCGCCAGACACAGAATAAACGTCAAAAATATCGCCCCTTAAAGCAAATTCGCCTTTGTCGCCAATTATTTCTTGACGTCGATAACCCGCCTTAGCAAGTTTATCCGCAAGCGCATAAGGTTTAATTTCATCATTAACAGACAATTTTACGCTAAATTTCTCAAGCAATCTTCTGCTCGGAAAGCGTTGAAAAAGACAATCTGCGGAAATAACTAAAGTGTCAACTTCTCCGTTTATAAATGCGGATAAAGCTGAAACTCTTTGAATTACGCTTGCTTCCGACACATTTTTTCTGACAGCCAAAACTTCATCACGTGGCGGAACATAACAGCATTTTGTGTCGGGATATGCAGAAATTTTGTCGCACATACTCCTGCCTGCCAAAGAGTCTGACGTAACAATAAGTTTTTTTGTTGGCAACTGAGAAATTATGTGTATCTTTGCCCCCTCTGACAAACGCAAAAAGGAAATCGCCGACAATTTTTTGTCGGGTAGGGGTGTGGCGGACAAATTGTTCAACTGAGCAAGTTTTGCGCCTAAATTTTGAAGTTTTAATCTATTTGGCAACATTTTTTGTTATTCGCCGATTTGAACAGAATGTTTTTGCGTCTTATACGTTCTTTCGGCGGTTTGTTTTTTCTTCAATGCGTTGAAAGTCCAATCCTTTTACAAAGTCTTCAAGCGCAATGCACGCGGTGTCAATGACACCTTTCAACACATTCAAGGTTTCATAATCTATTTTTGACAAAACAAAGTCTATTATTTCAATCTCTTTGTCTTTCACTTGCTGGGTTTTTGTGCCAATTCTCAAACGTGGAAATTCTGTTGTATAAAGTTCTTTGACAATGTTTCGCATTCCGTTATGCGTGCCTGCGCTGCCCTCTTGTCTTACTCGTATTGAGCCGACTGGCAAATCTAAATCGTCATAAACAACAATAAGTTCAGCGACTTCGTCAATGCCGTATTTACGAACAAGTTGACGCACGCTTTCTCCTGACAAATTCATAAACGTTTCTGGCTTGGCAACCACAACGTCAACCCCTAAAACTTTGCCAGAGGCAACTTTTGCATCACACTCAGTTTTTGTGAATTTAAGTTTGTTACGCTTTGCAAATTCGTCAACAACCATAAACCCAACGTTGTGAAACGTATTCTTATATTTCGCACCAGGATTTCCCAACCCCACAATAAGGAACATAAAGCCTCCGCCGTAATTATATTTCGTAACCGATTATGACACAATTTTTTTGAAAGAGCAACTTTTCGCGTTATTTTTATATAGCCGACGGGCAGTCTCGGCGGAGCGAATACGCTTTAAGGAGACAAATATGCAAAAGGATACCAAAAAAATCGTTTTAACCGTTCTGACAATCATAATCGCTGTTGCAATGACAATCATTTCTTTAATCAGCGATAAGCCTGTGGAAAACTTGCTAGCTAAACCCGACTATTATATTTCCACAAAAGTTTTGCAACCTACAAATTGTAGCGCGTCAAATTATACGTTTTGCAGAGCAAAGAATTGTTCTCAATCGCCCGAGAACAGTCAAGTATCCCACGCCTCCCGCATTTTTCACGTCACGAGTAATTCTTAAAACGTCTGTCGGCAGGTAGCAAAGCTACCGTGGCATTAAGCCACGGGGGAGAGTGATTTTCACTCTCCCCCGATTAAGCGTATTAAAATATTATCTCAATGTTCAGAAATTAAAGATTATCTATAATTTCTTTTAGTTTGATGCTTTCATATTTGTTTTTTCTTTTCGTCCCTTTTATTCTTAAAAAAATCGCTGACAACTTTTGAACATTCTTGATGCATAATTCCACCTTCAACAATAAGGTTGTGGTTGAACAAATCTTTTTTTGTCAAATCAATCAGACTTCCACACGCCCCCGTTTTTTTGTCATACGCACCAAAATAAACAGCCTTTATTCTGCTCATTATCATCGCGCCTACACACATTGGGCAGGGTTCAAGAGTTACGTAAAGTTCGCAATCTTCAAGCCACCAATTTTTAACAACTTCCGCCGCCTTTTGCATTGCCAAAATCTCGGCGTGGTGAATTGCACAATTATCCCGTTCTTTTCTATTTTCCGACGTCGCAACAACTTGACCGTCTTTTACAACGACAGCCCCAACAGGAACTTCATCTGCGTTTGCGGAATTTCTGGCAAGCTCCAATGCCATTTCCATAAATTTTATATCCATAAAACCTCTTAAAAGAAAAACGCTATATCATTTATGATACGGTGTATTGTTGATAATTGTAAATGCCCTATAAATTTGCTCCGCCAACATAACTCTGAAAAGTTGATGCGGAAAAGTCATATCTGAAAACGAAAGCAACATATCCGATTTGTCTTTTAGCTTTTTGTCAAGTCCAAAACTTCCACCAATTAAAAAAGATATTTCAGAAATGCCTTCCAACGCTTTTTGACTGATCTTCTGCGCCAAAGCGTTGCTTGTAAGTTTTTCACCTTTTGGGTCTAACGCCACAACAAAGCCTTTTGCCTTTTCTAAAAGGCGATTGCTTTCAATTTCAATTTGTTCCTGTGGTGATTTTGACGCAGACGCCTCACTTAGTTCAACTACCTTAAAATCTGCGTATCTCGACATTCTTTTTACATATTCGTCCAAAGCGTCAACGTAAAACTTTTCTTTAATTTTTCCAACTGCAACAATGTTGATTTTCATCTGAGCAACCCCCAAACAAAACTAAATATAGTTGCAACGCTACCAATGGTGGCAACAACAATAAAATATATATCTTTCTTTAACGGCAAAGCGTCACACTCGCCCAAATCAATAATATCTTCTGAAACATTTCGTTCCTTAATCGATTGTTTTCTTAAATAATAAAAAATTAAAAACAACAAGATTACGGATATAACCGAAAGCAAAATAAACACGACGTAACCCACAATCTCAGACGTAAACCATTCCTGTATTTTTGGGATAAAACCAAAAAATCCGCCGTTTTGTTCACCGTATCCACCCAACGAAACAAGACTGTTGTTGATGAAATGGATAATCATTCCGCTGTATATTGACCCCGTATAATAAACAGTAAGCGCAATGATAAAGCCGTCAAAAAATGCATAACCTGTCTGTCGGATATTTTGGTGCATTAAAGCAAAAAGCAAAGCAGATACAAAGACAAATTTTACACCGCAATTTTTGTAGCCCGCAAAAAGCAAGCCTCTGTGTGTAAACTCCTCAAAAAACGCAGGCAAAAACGCGCTTATAAAAAGTTGCAACATAAGCAACCCGACGGTGCTGTAATCTGTCGGCGAACTGACAGACTTATATCCCGTCAAATTTATGATTATTTGCCACAACATACTTATAACTGTTGCAACGATAATCATACAAGCTGCAATTATTATTGTGAGCAAAAAATTCGCAAAGTTCAACTTCTTGAAACCAAAATCATCGGTTAAAGTCTTGATTTGGATTTTTTTGCCGTTTTCAGGAATAAGTTTATAAAGTGTAAAAGGTAAAACTCCAAAGCACAAAATCTGTATTACCAACGAAAACCAAACGTCGGCATTTACACCTAGTTTTGAGTAAATATCCAAGCCGCTTGTTATTCGCATAATAAGCGTGCAAAGTATAACGGTTAGATAGATAATTCCAACTTTTGCGCGTTTGGTCATACAAGCAACCTAACAAAAGCAATAAACCAATATAGTACAGAAAAACCAACTGCAAGCCATACGTTAATCATAGGCTGTTGCTTTCCAATGTACGGAACATTTGTTTTGCTTTCCAAAACTCTTGAAGTTTTAATCCAACCTTGTTTTGTGAACAATGAACCAAAATATTTCCACATTGCTACAAACACGCTGTTTTGAAATTTATATTTTTTATCGCTTTTCTTTTCGTCTGCTGTTGCATAAATTGCAAATTCCTCAAATACAACTCCGTCCGAAACAACTCTATATCCGTCACGTTTATTTTCGCCAGCTCGGTAAAACAAGTAAAGCAAGCAAACCAACATAATTGCCCCAACCAAAACTGAAACAAGTCCTGTAAGGTAATTCCAGTTGCCTAGCTGTCCTATAATATTGTCCACTTGAGGAACGTACGCTGTCAAAGTTATTGAAATAAAGTTGTTCAAAAAGTGTACTATAACGGCAGGCCAAATTGAACCTGAAATAACCACAATCAAACTAAGCACAATACCTAAACCAAATTGATGCACAGTTTGAAGTACGTTTGCGTGCATAAAACTGAACAAAAACGAACTCATAAGCACGCCAAACCAAACGCCTCTTGTGTTAAATCCGTTAAGAACAACGCCTCGCATCATAAATTCCTCGCCGAAAGCTGGCAAAATTGCCATAGCCAACAACGAAAGGAAATAAACGCCTACGCTTGTGTACGCAGGTTGACTTACGCTTGCGCCACCCGCACCAATAACCGTCATAAACTTGACAAACAACATTGAAAGAGGCAAAAACGTCAATATTGCAGCAATTGCAATAAACGGTAAAAGCATCCATTGTTTCCAGTTTGTAAATTTTCTAACTTTTGCAACAGTCAAAAAGTCTATTTTTCTCAATGCGGAATAGACACCAATAACAATCAAAAAAGCAATTTGAGTAACCGCATAAGGTACAAGCAACAGCAAACTACCCTTGCCAGTTATGTTGACAAACATAAAAATTATGTTCATCAAAATTGAACCACCACACAGCCCAAAAATGTATATGCTTGCGCCTTCACTTGCGCCAATAAATTTTCTCATTCTGTTTCAAACACCTCGCTTACAAATTTTTGAGAGGCCACGCTCAAATTTATACCGCCACCTCTGGCTTCAACTTTCTCTTTTACTGTTTCAAAAGCCAAATTAGGCAAATTATTGTTTTCGCTCAAATGCCCAAGCAAAATTTCTCTGACTTCCGTCCCAACCAAACGCTCTGCAATAATCGCAGTCGCATCGTTTGACAAGTGCCCTTTATCGCTCAAAATTCTATCTTTAAGCCAAGGCGAATACTTGCCGTTTTTAAGCATTTCAACGTCGTGATTGGCTTCAAGCAAAACTATTTGACTTTTTGAAATGTTATTGAATACGCCAATCGTTGGTCTGCCAATGTCAGTTGCCACACTCACTTTACCACCACAAGCGCAAAACGTGTATGCCAACGGATACGCTGCGTCGTGCGGGATTCTAAATGGTGACACTTTTATATCGCCAACTGAAAAACCATTTTCATAATTATCGACGTCCACAAGATTTTTCAAACCGCCTAAACGCACACACATTTCTCTTGAAGTAAGCGGATGTGCGTAAATTTTGGTGTGTTCTGCAAGTTTGGGCAAAGCGCAAATATGGTCTGCGTGTTCGTGCGTTACAACAATTCCGTCCAGCATATCAACGTTCAAGCCAAAAGGTTTAAGTTCCTTGCAAATTCTTGTATAGGAAATGCCCGCATCCACCAAAAGCGCAGTATTATCAGAAAGTATCAATGTAGAATTGCCTTTGCTTCCGCTGGCAAGTGAAACAAGTTTCAAAGACATAGTTCAGCCGTCCGAATTTATATTATATCCATAAAATTAAGCCAACATTAAAATATAGGCGTTGCCGCCTATATTAAGTGCTTAAAGCTCTAAGGTCAAAGTTTCTATTTTATCTCCCGCCTTGTTAAGCACAAGCGAGAATATTACCCCGCACACAAACACCAAGAAAGTGAATGCAAGTTCTATGATAAAAACAATTTCCATTTGAAGTATAAATTGATTTTTTACTATCATATAAATGAGTGCAATAAGCAGCGGCACAAAGTTTAGTATCCCTAAAAACGTGTTTGCAATTTTGGAATAGAAACCAAAAATTAAGCCCAACAAAGATACCAACGCCGTAATTACCAATGAAAAAGCACTTATTATAAATAATATGCTTAAAAGCATATTAACAGGAGGCATTCCCGCCACCCACGCAAATATTGTTCCAATAACGTTTAAGTTCAAATCAAACACCAAATTATTGCCTAGCACCAAATAATAGTTTGCCAAAACAAAAGGTACAATGGCAAGACAAGCTATCGCAAAAATAACAAACGAAAAAACTCGTTCTTTTATCTGTTTGCTTTTTCTACGAACAGAAATTTCTTGCGTTATGGTTTCTTGGCTTTTTTCAGTTTCGGTTTCAAACACGTCTGCCCCTGGTTTTTCGGTACGCAAAATCCCGTTATCTTGTGACATATACGGCACAACAGCCAACGGAACAATTATCGGTTGCAACTGTATGGTCTTGTTTCTTGGCGCAACAATAGGAACAGGACCTCCATTGCCGATAGGCTTAAGGACAGTCGTGTCAACTCCTACGTCTGGCTTTGGAGCAACGTACGCTTCGCTTTCAAACACTTCTTTTTGAGGTTTAATTTCAACCGCGCCGTTACTTGGCAATTTATTCAATTCTTCAGATAGTTTTTTTGACATAACTCCTCCCTAATCAATAACCTGCTTTTTTTGGCGATATGATGCTAGCCAAAACAGAAAACAACAAATTGACAACTGCCAAAAACACCATTGTGGTAATTTCTGAACTTTGCCAACCGTAAACAAAATCTGCCATAAAATCAATTTTTTCTATTCCGATTGTGCTTGCACCAATCAATGATGCAATAAATATTGCAAGAACAGAAAAAAGATAAACTATTGCGCCCAAATAATACCTCTTAGGTTTGATAACGCCACACATACCCACAAAAGATTTTATCAAATTAACAATCAATGCAATAATACCCACCGTCAAAATCAAAGACGGCACGCAAGCAATCCAAGCAGCGTTGACATCTGCGCCAACTCCGCCAAACGCTATTGTGGTCTGGACGGCTTGCACTAATTTGGCAATTACATTAAATTTTTGCGCAGTATAAGCAAATGGCAAAAAATCTAACGACTTGTTAAAAATGCCAAGTATGTAAGGTAAAATTGTAATTGCACCAATAATAAACATCAAGAAACCCGCCACGAAATTTTTCAATCTCATTTTGCGTTTCCACGGACGACGTTTGTCAATTTCCAATGGTTGGAAATCTTTTTGTGAATAGGGCGTAATATCCTTTTTTTTGCGTGATTCGGCGACGTCCAATCTTGGCTCTAAAACAAACTCCTGCCTAACAGAAGGCATAACCCCGCTATCCCCCGCTATCGGTGGCGCAAGCCTTATACCGTTGTTGTCAACAGTTTTATTCTTGTTGCTGTCAGACTTACCGTTCATCTTTTTCCTCTTTAGCTGGCGCATACTGCATAACTGGTTGGTCTTGCGTTACGTACGGCACAAAAGCTACTGGCTGCACAATAGGTGGCATTTGAAATCTTTTGTCTTCCCCAACGTCATAAGCAGGGTACGGATAACCAAACGGATAACCACCAAAAAACGGCATTTGCGCTGGACCAGAAAAATCAGCGGGCTTTTCAACGTTTTCTTTTGCCGTTGGCGGTTCAACAGGTTTTTCAATTTTTTGAGTTTGCTTATTTTCACCTGTATAATTTTGGCTTTCAGGCAATCTTTCAAGTTCTGTGTCTGTTACAGGCGGCGGAATTATAGCTTTTTTTCGTTTTATAGGTGGACGTTGAACAATTTTGTCCTTTGCAAGCAACAAGGTTGCTCTTGCCTTATTTCTTCCACAATGTGAACACGCAACAACGTTTAACGGGTTTATTGTTCCGCAACAAGGGCAAACGTACGTTTCGTCAATAATTTCGTCCTCATCAATTTCCGAATACGGGTCGGCATAGTAAATTGAATATTGCCTAAGTGCTTCAGCAACTTTTTTAAGTTGCAAAACGTCTTCCGAACCCAATTCGTTCAATCTCTCGTGATAGCGGTTAAGCAACTCAGCTTGTTTGTCAATTTCTTGTTGGTTTTTTCTTCTTTCAGTCTCGATTTCTTGCAAAGCCAATTCCTTTTCTTGATTAAATCGGCTACGTCTTTGGGCAATCTCTTTATCAATCGCTTGCATACGTTCCTTTTCCATCATATCAATTTTCATTTTGGCTTTTCTACTTTCCAAGACTTCCGCGTCCGTATGAGTGTCTTCCTGAGGAATAATAGGCGCGCCACAAGCCACGCAAAAACGTGCGCCTGGCAAATTAAGAGTCCCGCAAACAGTACACAACGGCTTGCGTAGAATAGGAAGAATGCCTCCACACTTAGCGCAGAAACGGCTTCCCGCTCCGTTTTTTGTGCCGCAAGACGAACAGATAGTTTGATAGTTTTCTACAACGTCAGCCCCGCACTTTGAACAAAATGCTTGACCAACCTTAACCTCATTTCCGCATATTTTACAAACAAACATACTATTACCCCCAACGTCTTAAACGCAACTTAGCCTTATTTGACCTTAAAACTATCTTTCAATCCAACAATGCTGTTAAATTCATTTTTATCGTTACGCTTAATAAAGTAACCTTCACGCAAAAACTGAAAACGCTCTCCGACTTTTGCCGTTTCTAAATAACGTTCAGCTTTTCCGCTTAAAACCATAAGGCTATTTGGATTGATACGTTCCATATAATCGCCGTCGCCGTCTAAAATCAAGTAATCAAACATATTCAACTTAACGTCCAAGCAATCTTTGGCGTTCACCCAATGAATTGTGCCTTTAACTTTTATATTGCTTCCTTCGTCGCCCGACTTTGTACCTTCCAAATACTCGGCGTGTACTGCAGTTATGTTGCCGTTTTCATCTTGGTCATAGCCAGTACATTTGACAACGTAAGCACCTTTAAGACGAACAATTCCGTCAACTTTCATTCTGAAATATTTAGGTGGAGGATTTACGCTGAAATCATCATTTTCAATGAAAAGTTCATTTGAAAAAGTAACCTTATGCGTTCCACTTCCATCACTTTGCGGATTATTTTCAATCTCCATATCTTCTGATTTGTCGGCAGGATAGTTGTCGATTATCAATTTCAATGGAGCAGTCACAACCATAACTCTTTTTGCATTCAAGTTTAAGTTTTCTCTGACGCAATATTCAAGCATAGCAACGTCGACTTCGCTGTCGGCTTTTGCCACGCCAATGCGGTTACAAAAATCTTTTATCGCTTCTGGTGGATATCCTCTTTGACGAATACCAGACAACGTTGACAAGCGAGGGTCGTCCCAACCCCAAACGATTTTTTCATCCACAAGCCTTTTAATAAAACGCTTGCTCATAACGGCGTGCGTCAAGTTTAACCTTGCAAACTCAATTTGACGAGGTCTTTTTTCAAAGCCGCAATTTATTGTAACCCAATCGTAAAGCGGACGGTGATTTTCAAACTCCAACGAACAAAGCGAGTGTGTTATTCCCTCAATGGCATCCTCCAACGGGTGAGCATAGTCATACATTGGATATATCACCCACTTGTCACCCGTATGCGGATGAGTTGCGTGACAAATTCTGTAAATTACGGGGTCACGCATATTTATGTTTGGTGACGCCATATCAATTTTTGCCCTAAGCACTTTTTCGCCATCTTCAAAAACACCCGCTCTCATCTTTTCAAACAAATCAAGGTTTTCCTCAACTGAGCGGTTGCGATATGGACTTTCTTTGCCAGGCACATCAAATGTGCCTCGGGTTTCTCTAATTTCGTCTGCTGTAAGGTCGCAAACGTAAGCCTTTCCGTCACGAATGAGCTTTATGGCGCATTCATACATTTTTTCAAAATAATCTGAAGCGTTCAGCACTCTATCCCACTCAAAACCCAACCATTTTATGTCGGCTTTGATGGACTCCATATATTCTACGTCTTCCTTTGCAGGGTTGGTGTCGTCAAAACGCAAGTTGCATTCACCGTGATATTTTTCTTTCATACCAAAGTTTATGCACAACGCTTTTGCGTGTCCTATATGCAAATATCCGTTCGGCTCAGGTGGAAATCGAGTGATGATTTTCTCGTGTTTTCCTTCATTGAGCTCGGTATCGATGATATCTTCAATGAAATTGCTTGATGTAAATTCTTCCATAGTTCAGTCCTTGCAACATTTATGTAAATTTATTTTGTCTGTCATAATCTGCATATTCCCATCTTTTTCCAAAAAGTCGAAAACCGCCAGTTCCTTATGCACACCCTTAATTCTCAAAAGAATAGGCGCGCCCGTCTGAAATTTGAATAGCATTGCCCTCACAAAAAAGTTTTTGTCCTCATCTTGCACAGATTTCAAAAAACATATTTTATCCGTCAATGCATTTTCTCCTGCAAAATGCAGTCGCCAAAGCCCAACTGCTTGGTTTTGGTCATAAAAAACAAAGTTTGCACCGCTAACATTTTCGCAAAATTCTAAGTTCGCATAAATAGCTTCTAGCGTATTCTTATCCGTTTCAAACTTAATCGTCAACATATTGTATAAATTTTATTACTATTTATAGTAGTTGTCAAGCGTGGGTTTGAATACCTACTCTGTCATCAGCTTAAAAAATGATGAGAACTGTCAAAAGAATATAAACATTCAAATGGTTAAAAGAATATTTCACGCTGTTGAAAAAAATTTTTGCCGTTAACGATAAAGCTATTTGCCGTTTTAGCAATAGCTTTCAAAATTTTTTAAGGTTTATAACAATATTATTTGAAAAAAGCTAAATTCTATTATCCGCAGAACTTGCACAATCTACTTGCGCAACAAAAAAGCTCAGTCGTACTCGACTTTTAACAAATGTAATCCTTGTGGAGGCAAAGTTTTACCCGCTTTAGTCCTATCTTTTCCCACAAGAATTTCCTCAATATCTTTTTGCGACAACTTGCCGTTTCCAACGTAAACCAAAGTGCCTGCTATGATGCGAACCATATTGTATAAAAAGCCATTTCCACATACTTCAAAAGACAGTTCTGCATCGTAAATAATTCCAGTTTCCAATCTTTGTCCATTGAAATTTTTTGCCGTCGCTTTTAGGCTGTAAATTGTTCTGACTGTATTCTTTATTACTGCTCCGCTTGCTTCAAAGCACTTAAAATCGTGCGTCCCTTCGATAATTTTGCACGCCGCGTTGATTTTATCCAAATCAAGAGGTGTAACAACGTGAGCGTGAGTCTGTTCAAGAAGCGGCAAAACGTGGTGCGAAAGATATAGTTTGTAGCAATAAGTTTTGCGTTTTGCATCAAAACGAGCATTAAAGTTTTCATCTGTTTCACAACACGACAAAACACTTATGTCCCTAGGTAAAAACGTGTTGACTGCATAAGCAATTTTATCTGTGGGAATTGACGTAACAGCATCAAAATGGACAACTTGTCCCTCTGCGTGAACGCCTGAGTCTGTTCGTCCGCTTGCCGTTGCCTGAGTGGGAGTTCCAAAAGTTTTTTCCAAAGCCTTTTCCAGCACTTCTTGCACACTTAGACCGTTAATCTGTCTTTGCCAACCTACATAATTTGCGCCAAGATATGAGATTACAGCTTTATATCTCATAACAAGCTCCCGAAAATCAATTTATCAACAAACCCTAACCAATAATAACGGTCAAGCAAAATTACCACAAAATAAGCAAGCATAGCAAGGGTGGCAAACAAGTCGCCCCAACCTAAATGCGCAACCTTCATTTTTGTGCGTTTATCGGTTGCATTGTAGCATCTAGCGTCCATAGCAAACGCCAGTTCATCGGCTCGCCTAAATGAATTTACAAAAAGCGGAATAAGCACAGGAAGCAACGCCTTTGCCCTTGCAAAAAGTCCGCCCGTATCAAAACTTGCGCCCCTTGCTTTTTGGGCTGAAATTATCTTGTTTGTTTCTTCAAAAAGAGTCGGGATAAAGCGCAAAGCAATGCTCATTATTATTGCAATATCGTGTACTGGAACTTTGATTGCTTTAAGCGGTTTCATAAGTGATTCCATACCGTCTGCAATTGCAACAGGTGTTGAAGTCAGCGAAAGGATTGATGCGCCCATAATCAACAAAACGAGCCTTAAAACTAGTTTTATGGTTGTATGAACCCCCGTTTTGGTGATTGTGATAAATTCCCAATGCACCAACACTTGTCCTTCTTTTATCAAAAATAAATTCAAAACTGCGGTTAAAAGGACTATGAGAAATATGCCTCTGACAGATTTCAAAACCGACATAATTGGAACTTTTGACAGCAGAACCGTAAGCAGAATAAACGCTGCCGTAAGCATAAAACCAAAATAAGTTTGAACAAAGAAAATTGCGACAACGTAAACGATTGTAAGCAGCAATTTTACTCTTGCGTCCAAGTGGTGAACAAACGATTCAACGGGGTAAAATTGTCCAAAAGATATGTCCTTAAACATTGTCTTTACCCCCTTTGTTTTTTAATGCAATAAGCTGTTCTTTCAGTTGTTGCATTGTAACAATATCGTTGCTTAAAGCATATCCTTTTTCAATCAACATATCTGAAATTTTTGTTGCTTCGGGAATATCCAAACCTATTTCTTTTACCTTTTCTCTGTCTGAAAAAACTTGTTTGGGAGTGCCGTCCGCGACAATCTCGCCGTCTTTTAATGCAACAATTCTGTCAGCCAAAACTGCAATATCGTCCATATTGTGCGACACCAAAATTATGGTTGGAGAAACTTCTTTTTGCAGTTTTTTAACAAGCGTCAAAATTTCTTCCCTTCCAACGGGGTCAAGCCCTGCAACAGGTTCGTCTAAAACCAAAATTTGAGGTTGCATTGCAATGACGCCAGCTATTGCCACACGTCTTTTTTCACCACCACTTAAATCAAACGGACTGCGTGAAGCAAATTCGTCCCAATCAAGGCCGACAACTTCCAAAGCGTGTCTGACACGACTGTCAACCTCATCCTTTTCAAGTTTCATATTTTTTGGGCCAAACGCAACGTCTTTTGCAACCGTATCTTCAAAAAGTTGATATTCTGGATACTGAAAAACCATTCCAACAGTAAAACGCAATTTTTTAAGGCTTTTTTTATCCTTGCTATCCAAGCCGTTGACTACCACAGATGCAGTTTTTTTGTCTTGCAACTTTATAAGTCCGTTAATATGCTGAATAAGGGTACTTTTTCCGCTTCCTGTTGCGCCTATAATACCCAAAAACGTACCTTCTTCAACCGAGAGGTTTACGTTGTTTAACGCTTTTTTTTCGTATGGAGTTTTGGGCGAATAAATGTACGTGAGGTTTTTTATTTCAATTGCTGACATAAGCCCTCCACTAATTCCTGGTCAGAAATTATTGCGCCCTCAAATTGAAAACCGTTAACTTTTAAGGTTTCTGCCAAAGCCGTGACAGGTGGCAACATAAGTCCACAACCCTCAACCAATCCCGATGAAAACACTTGCTTAGGCGTTCCGTCAATGGCAATTCTGCCTTTTTTCAAGACTATAATTCTATCTGCCAAAGCCGCTTCTTCCATATTGTGCGTGATGTTGATTATGGTAATTCCGCTGTTATTAAGTTCTTTTGCAATCTCCATAATTTCTTTTCTTCCGTTGGGGTCAAGCATTGACGTTGACTCGTCCAAAACAAGAATTTCAGGTTTCATTGCAAGCACTCCAGCGATTGCAACTCTCTGTTTTTGTCCGCCACTTAGCTTAGATGCAGTACGGTTACGGTATTCATTCATTCCAACAGTTTTCAATGCCCACTCAACATTTTTCAAAATTTCTTCGCGTGGCATACCGATATTTTCAGGCCCGAACGCAATGTCATCTTCAATTATGGTTGCAACCATCTGGTTGTCTGGATTTTGAAAAACCATTCCCGCTTTCTTGCGGATAGGAAAGGTATTCTTTTCATCAGAGGTGGAAAGACCGTCTATTTTAATTTCTCCGCTTTGAGGAATATATAAGCCGTTTAAGAGTTTCGCAAGCGTGCTTTTTCCGCTTCCGTTCATTCCCGCAAGCGCGACAAATTCGCCTTTATCAATAGAGAAAGACACGTTTTTTAAGGCTCTAAGACTTTTGCCTTCGCCAAGCGAGTAAGAATAATTTACATTTTGTATTTCTATTTGTGACATATTGTTCTTGATTATAGCAAAGTTCGCCGATTTGGTAAAGCATTTGCCAAAATTTCAGTTGATTAAAGCATCTTAATACTTTTAGTTTAACCGAATAAGTTTTGTTTCCTTTTTATTGACTTAAAAGTATGTGTGATATATAATTATTTAAGTTACATTTATAATAGGTTTGACAACTGTTGAACATATTATAAATGCATCACCGAAAATCACACACGAAGATATTTATTGGAGGTTAGTCATATATGAGTAAGAAAATGACAATTGACGGAAATACCGCTGCTGCGCATATTGCTTATGCTTTTGCAGACGTTGCGGCTATTTACCCTATCACTCCTTCTTCCCCTATGGCAGAGAGCTGCGACGAATGGGCGGGAGCAGGCAGAAAAAACATTCACGGCAATATTCTTAAAGTTGCCGAAATGCAATCAGAAGCAGGTGCAGCAGGTGCTGTCCACGGTTCTTTGGCGGCAGGCGCGTTGACAACGACTTTTACAGCCAGCCAAGGTCTATTGCTTATGATACCAAATATGTATAAAATCGCAGGTGAATTACTTCCCAGCGTTTTCCACGTATCTGCTAGAAGTTTAGCAAACCACGCATTGAACATTTTCGGTGACCACTCCGACGTTATGGCGTGCCGTCAAACAGGTTTTGCATTGCTTGCCGCAAACAGCGTACAAGAAGTTATGGACCTTGCTTTGGTTGCTCACCTTTCAACTTTGGAGTCAAGTGTTCCATTCCTTCACTTCTTTGACGGTTTCCGTACTTCACACGAAGTCAGCAAAATCGACGTTATCGACTATGAAGAAATCAAAACTCTTGTGAACTTTGAAAAAATTGAACAATTCCGCGCAAGAGCGTTGAATCCAGAACATCCTCATCAAGCAGGCACAGCTCAAAACCCAGACATTTATTTCCAAAATAGAGAGGCTTGCAACAAATATTATGACGCTGTTCCAACAATAGTTCAAGAAACAATGGACAAAGTTGCAACAATCACAGGCAGACATTACCACTTGGTTGACTACTATGGCGCAAAAGACGCAGACCGCATCGTCGTTTTGATGGGTAGCGGCGCAGAAGCTGTTGAGGAAACCGTTGATTATTTGAACGGAAAAGGTCAAAAAGTCGGTGTTATCAAAGTTCGTTTGTACCGTCCATTCCCAACAGAACAATTTGTCAACGCTATTCCATCAACTGTCAAAACAATTACTGTTCTTGACAAGGTTAAGGAACAAGGCGCATTGGGCGACCCACTTTATTTGGACGTTGTTACTGCTCTTAATGAAAAACAAATCACAAAAGAAGTTCTTTGCGGACGTTATGGTCTTGGCAGTAAGGAATTCAATCCTACAATGGTCAACGCTGTCTATGCAAATATGACTTCTGAAAAGAAAAACCACTTTACTGTCGGTATCAACGACGACGTAACGTTCACTTCTTTGAAAGTTACAGAAAAAATTGACGCAGCAGAAAAGAGCACAATTTCTTGCAAATTTTATGGTTTGGGTTCAGATGGCACAGTTGGCGCAAACAAGAACTCAATCAAAATTATTGGTGACCACACCGACAAATATGCACAAGGCTACTTTGCTTACGACTCAAAGAAATCAGGCGGTATCACAATTTCTCACTTGCGTTTCTCAGACAAACCTATCAGAAGCACTTATCTTATTGACCAAGCTGACTTTGTAGCTTGCCACAATGCTTCATACGTTCTCCGTTATGATATGCTTTCTGACCTCAAACAAGGTGGAACGTTCCTTTTGAACTCACAATGGGCGCCAGAAGAAATGGATACAAAGTTGCCAGCAAAAATGAAGAATATGATTGCTGAAAAGCACGTCAAATTCTACACTTTGGACGGACTTAAAGTTGTTCAAGAACTCGGCACTTCTAAGGGTGTTAACACAGTTATGCAAGCAGCTTTCTTCAAGCTCGCAAACGTAATTCCTTATGAAGACGCAGAACGCTATATGAAAGAAGCAATCAAAAAGACTTACGGCAAGAAAGGCGATGCAATTGTTGCTATGAACAATGCTTGCGTTGACAATGCTATCACAGGTCTTAAAGAAGTCAAATACCCTGAAAGTTGGAAGACAACAACCGTTGGCGCAGACCCGTTGCCCGTACCAAACGACGCATACTTCCAAGACTTTATTGCTCCAATTTTGGCACAAGAAGGCGACAAACTCCCCGTATCTGCTTTTGACCCCGCTGGCGTTGTACCAACAGGCACAACAAAGTTTGAAAAACGTGGTATTGCTGTTACAGTTCCTGAATGGGACGCTGAAAAATGTATTCAATGTAACCGTTGCTCTTTGGTTTGCCCACACGCGACAATTCGTCCAACATTGGCAACCGCTGAGGAACTTGCAAACAAACCCGAAGGCTTTGTAACTAAGGCTGCAATTGGTTTTAAGGGTTATGAGTATCGTATGCAAGTCAGCCCTTACGACTGCACAGGTTGCAACAACTGCGTAAACGTATGTCCTGCAAAAGAGAAAGCATTGAAGATGGTTCCACTTGAAGAATCAATCGCAAAAGAGGCTGAAAACTGGGAATACGCTGTTTCTCTTAAAGAAACAACTGCTGAGTTTAAGGAAGATACTGTAAAAGGCAGCCAATTCAAGAAACCTTTGTTTGAATTCTCAGGTGCATGCGCAGGTTGCGGTGAAACTCCTTACGTAAAACTTATCACACAACTTTTCGGCGACAGAATGATTATTGCAAACGCAACAGGTTGCTCCTCCATTTACGGTGGCAGCGCACCTACTTGCCCTTATACAAAGAACGACGAAGGCAAAGGTCCAGCTTGGGCGAACTCATTGTTTGAAGACAACGCTGAATTTGGTTTTGGTATGCACATTGCTTACAGCCAAAGAAGAAATATCCTCGCCAACACAATGAACAATATCTTGGGCTTGGGCGACATTTCTGAAAACCTTAAAGATGCATTCAACGAATGGCTTGACGGAAAAGAAGACGGAGTACTGTCAGAGGCAGCAAGCAAAAAGATTATTACATTGCTTCCAGAGGCTATTGCAAGCGCAAGCGGTATGACGTTGGAACTCCTCAACAAAATCAACAACAGAAAAGATTGCTTGATTAAGAAATCAACTTGGATTGTTGGTGGCGACGGCTGGGCATACGATATTGGTTACAACGGTGTTGACCACGTTCTTGCAAGTGGCGAAGATGTAAACATTTTGGTTTTGGATACAGAAGTGTACTCCAATACAGGTGGACAAGCATCAAAATCAACTCCTACTGGCGCAATTGCAAAATTTGCAGCAACAGGAAAACGTACAAAGAAGAAAGACCTTGCATTGCTTGCTATGGACTATGGTTACGTTTACGTCGCACAAGTTTCAATGGGCGCAGATATGAACCAAGTTGTAAAAGCTATGGCAGAAGCAGAAGCATACCACGGACCATCTATTGTTATCGCTTATGCTCCTTGCATCAACCACGGTATCAATATGACAAAATCACAACTTGAAATGAAGAAAGCTGTTGACACAGGATATTGGCAACTTTTCCGTTTCAATCCAGACCTCATCGGAACAGACAAGAGTCCTCTTGCAATTGACAGCAAAGAACCCACCGAAGATTATCAAACCTTCCTTATGGGTGAAGTAAGATATGCATCACTTGCAAAGCAAAACCCCGATGCAGCAAAAGTGTTGTTTGCAAAGAACGAACAAGACGCTTTGGATAAACGTACTTTCTATAAGAAAAAGGCTGAATCTTACAACAAATAATTGATTCAATCAAAATTAAAACCACTTGCACACGCAAGTGGTTTTTTTGTTGTCATAAATTCTTCATTGTCATTCCCTTTCAAACTTCAGGATAAAATCAATTCATTTCTATATAATAATAAAAATCTTCCGGTTGTTTTTTAAGCCATGCCATTGCAATTTTTCTGTCAATG
>CAZQGE010000015.1:0-29462 GCA_964592815.1 uncultured Bacteroidaceae bacterium
TAGTTTATAACATAGTATTTTCATTGTCTTGTTGTATTATAATTTACTTTTTTATTCATTAGGACTTATTATGTGCATTATATGTTTTTGCAATCAATTTTTTGCAATTACATAGTTGCCTGAGATAGTTATATTATCCTTTTCAGAAAGTGGAATGTGAAGTTTAATTTGTTTTTCTAAAACGTTTTCTTCAAACATAAAGAATAACATTTTTTCTTTTGCACGGTTCAAGAGAGGCGACGGGTTTTCAATCAGCGATAACGTGTTTGATTGTTTTGTCGCTCCAATTTGTTGTTCATAAGAAAAATATCCAGAAACAGTTATTTTATTGTCCGCTTCATTTGCAGGTGTAAAATAAATTACAACGGCATTTTTTGTATTCAAATTTATATTTATTTTGTCAAATTCGTAAGCAGAAAGTGTAGGTTGGTATTCAAGATTAAAATATTGCGGGTTTTGGTAGTAACCGTTTTCTGCCATATAAGCTCTTTTTTCCACGTTCCAGTTAAGAGATTTTGTTGAACCTAACGACACCGAAACAACAGCAAAAATCGCGCCTAGAACTATGATGAGCAAATACGCATTTGAAATGGTAATATATTTTTTTACTGCTTCAAATTTATTTATAATATTGTTTGATTTCTTTTCTTTTACGGTTATTTTGGGTTCTGACTTTTCAGAGCGAACAAATCGGTTTTTATATTTTTTTATAAGTGTATTTGTTGCGTCAGAGCAAGCAAGCCCAATACCAAACAAAATAAACGATGATGCAAACAGCGTAAAAAATATCATAGGAGAGTGCATCGCCGAAACTGTTACGTAGGAATAAACGTTCATCAAAACAGCTCCGCCAAACATTATGATTGCTATAAAAATTAACAAAGATGCTGGCAAAAGATATTTTGTTTTTTGCAAATTGGTTTTAGTTTTCAAGTCCATACAAAAATTTTACTATCTGAATATTCAAAAGTCAAATTTATGACAGCAAAGATAAATTTTAAGCATTTATTAAATTAGTTCTATCTAACAAAAACTGAAAATAAAATGATATAGGCAGTTTTGACTGAATTCGACCATTATTAACAATTTCTTTCAATTTACTGCTGTAAAACATTTGATATTATCGAGGTGGAATTTGTTCTTTGTGTTGAAAAAAGACGGAATTATCCGTTTTATAGCATTAACAATCTTATTTGCCCTTGGGGTAACGTCATTGGCAGTTACCGATACGGCAACCGTATATTTTGGTGGTAGCACTCGAAAAATACCTGTGTATGCTGTTGATAGAGAACAAAATGAAGAAAAACTTATAGCATTAACATTTGACGCAGCTTGGGGAGCGGATAAGACGCAAGGTATCCTTGATATTATGAACGAATATGGTTTCAAGGGTACGTTTTTTTTGGTCGGTTTTTGGTTGGATAAATATCCTGAAATGGTGAAAAAAATTCACAAAGCAGGCTTTGACATTGGAAACCACTCAAAAAATCACTTGAATATGCCTAAACTGCACGAGGACGAAATTAAAAAGGAAATTGAAAGCGTAAACGAACAAATTGTCAAACTTACAGGGCAAAGACCTAGGTTTTTTAGAGCGCCTTTTGGAGATTACAGCAACAGACTTATGACTGTTTTGGAAGAAGAAAAAATGCAAGGAATTCAATGGTCGATTGATTCGCTTGATTGGAAAGGATTGTCCGCCAAAGAAATAACGCAAAGGGTGCTACCAAAAGCAAAAAATGGAGATATTGTTTTGTTTCACAACAATTCCGACCATATTTTGGACGCTTTGCCATTTGTTTTGCAGGGGTTGAAAGCTAACAATTTCAAAGTTGTTCCTTTAAGCAAATTGGTGTTAAGTGAGAATTGCTACACGGACGCAAATGGAATTCAACGAAAAAAATAAGGGTGTGCGCTAGGCAAAGCCTAAAATCAAACGCAACTTTTATGAGGGATAATATATATGAGTTATGAACAAATGCAGAACAACAAAGCGTACATATCGGGCGAGATTTACGCAGAACCGATATTTTCACACGAGGTTTTGGGCGAGGGCTTTTACGACGTTGTTATTTCCGTAAAACGACTTTCGGGACAAGATGACTTGATACCCGTAACTATGTCTGAAAGGATTATGGAGGGCAGAAGTTTTGAGATTGGAGAGAAAATTGGAGCAAGTGGGCAAATTAGAAGTTATAACAAAATTATTAACGGCAAAAGCAAACTTGTTTTGCGTATATTTGCAAGAGAAATTGATGATGGAGATGAAGAAAACCCAAATATAATCGAACTTGAAGGATATGTATGCAAACCGCCAATTTACCGAACGACGCCTTTCAAAAGGGAAATTACGGATATGCTTGTTGCTGTCAACAGAGCATACAATAAATCAGATTATATTCCAGTTATTGCTTGGGGACGTAATGCAAGATACGCAGGCAATTTTCAGGTTGGCGACAGAATTGTAATCAATGGTAGAATTCAATCAAGAATTTATCAAAAGCAACTTGACGACGGAACTGTGGAAGAAAGGACGGCTTATGAAGTTTCTGTTTCAAGATTGACCGCCGTTGAAAGTTCAAAACGCACCGAGCAAGACCAACAAAAAAAGGCAGATTTTGCGTTTGAACTTAAAATTGATAGTTCAGCTTATGCAAGTGATATAACAGACTGAAAAAGTAAAGAAAGCCACTAAAAGTGGCTTTCTATTTCGTTTGTTTTGTTTTAGATTGCAGTTAGTTCTTGTCTGTTGATAGAATTGCTAATTGCAATCTTTCCATTTTTTAGAAAATTGGCTATCTACAAATATAATACTGTATAGTACAATCTTTTAATAAAGCTAACAGCTAAAAATGGTGTTAATTATGAATATTAAAGATTTTACATTAAAAGTTCAATATTCGCTTAACGGCAAAGATTTTGTTACGTCTTCAAATGACGACAATTTGTCGTTTGACTATCAAATAACGGATAACTCTTTGAAAGTTATTTTGAATGCTAAAAGCCATGTGAAAATTTCACTTGCTGAAATATTTTATGACCATTACTTTGAAAGTAGCGAGAGATTTTTTGCAAATGGTTACCAATCCTGGACAACGTCAAAGGAATATAAAAAAGGCGACAGACAAATAGGTTTGCACAATTTTTCAAAGTTGCCTTTTATTAGAGATATATCGGGGGCTACTGGCGATTATTCATTTACTGAATATGGTCGTGATTTGTTCCACTCGTTCAGTTATACATATATGCGTAAGGGCGAAAAAGTTCAGTTTGTCGGCAGTTTGAATGAAAGAACTGGCTACACAATTTTTTACGCTGACGTACGTGAAAATGTACTTGCCATTGTAAAAGATGTTGACGGTGTTGAAATTTCAGGTGAATATGAACTGCTTAACGTCTGTTTCTTTGACGGCACTTATGATAGCGTTTTTGACAAATATTTCAAGTTATATCCAGACAAAAAGACAGACAGAGTTAAGCACTTGGCTGGCTATACGTCTTGGTATAATTACTATCAAAACATAAACGAAAAAAGCATATTAAGAGACCTTGAAGGGCTTAAAAAAGTTGGTGAATTGGCAAATATTTTTCAGATTGACGACGGCTATGAAGAAATGGTTGGAGATTGGAATTACGACGTTGAAAAATTCCCAAACGGTATGCGTCCTATTGTTGACAAAATACACAGCCAAGGGCTTTTAGCGGGAGTTTGGCTTGCTCCATTCTCAGCGCAATTTGGTTCTAAGTTGGTTGAAGAACACCCAGATTGGTTGATAAGAAAACCCAACGGCGCAAAACTTGTTGGTGGTGTTGCTTGGAATGGTTTTTACGTTTTGGATATTGAAATTCCAGAAGTAAGAAAATATATCAAAGACTGCTTTGACAGAGTTTTTGCAGATTGGGGCTTTGATATGGTAAAACTTGATTTCTTATATTCTGTGTGTATTTTGCCAAGAAATAACAAATCAAGAGGACAGTTGATGTGCGAAGCTATGGACTTTTTAAGGGAATGCGTCGGTGACAAGATTATGCTTGGTTGTGGCGTTCCGTTGGCTCCTGCATTTGGAAAAGTTGACGCTTGCAGAATTAGTTGCGACGTTGAGTTTGATTTCAAGGAGCGATTTTACACAAAAGTTACCAATGCCGAAATTATTTCAACAAAATCTGCAATCAACAATAGTGTTTTTAGACGTCATCTTGATGGACGTATATTCTGCAATGACCCTGACGTGTTTTTCCTTAGGGAAGATGGTTTGCATAAACCAAAATATACGTGGGAACAAAAACTTTTGCTTGCAAAAGTAAACAATATGTTCGGCAACGTGCTTTTTGTTTCGGACAACGTTGGAAGTTACGACCAAAAGCAACTTGATGTTTTGAAAGCTACGTTTACACCATTCAACTGCAAAGTTATATCCGCCGAATATTTGGACAATGATATAATTCGAGTGGTATATAAGAATGACGGAAAGAAGTATCTTTTTGAATTTAATTTGTTGACTGGCTCAAACAGCGAAATTCAAATTTGACGGCTATCCGTATTGGCGGTATAATGATATAATCATCTAAGGTTAAGGCAAAAAAATGATACTTGTTGAAAATTTGAAAAAAATTTATAAGGCAGTTGAAAATTGCAACAATAAAGTCTTTTTGATTGCTGCAAGCAAAACTCAGACTTCTGATACTATTGACGAATTTATGAGGCTTGCGCCAAACTTTATTTTGGGAGAAAATAGAGTTCAGGAACTTCTTCAAAAATATAATCCTAATTACAAGTGGCATTTGATTGGTCAACTTCAAACGAATAAGGTGAAATATATTATTGATAAAGTTGAACTTATACATTCTCTTGACAGAGATGAGCTTGCAAAAGAAATTGAAAAACAAGCTACAAAACACGGAAAAATTCAGAATTGCCTTGTAGAAATCAATATGGGTGCGGAAATATCCAAAGGCGGTTTATATCCTGACGAAACCCTTGCTTTTATTGAAAGAATGAAAGCGTATCCACACATAAAAATTGAGGGTATAATGGCTGTTATGCCTAATTTGGACGACAGGGATAAACTTGAATGTTTATATGACAAACTTTACCAAATATACGAGCAGGCTAAGGCAATAAAACAGGAAAATGTGGAAATAAAATATATGTCGGCAGGTATGAGCAACGACTATGAAATTGCGCTTGAACACGGCGCAAATATGATAAGACTTGGGCGTTTTATATTTGGTGAAAGAGTTTACCCGACAAAACAGGAATAATTGAGAAAAATGGAAAAATATTACGATACATTTGATAATACACGAGAAACGCGCCGAGATAACGATTTTGACTCGTCAAAGCGTTTTCGTTCAGAAGCTCCCCAAAGACAGGGGAGATTAAGTCGATTTTTTGGTTTGGAAAATGAAGCAAACGAAAAACGTACAGCTTTTGAAAGCCTTGAAAATAACACAGCTACTGGCGGTACTGTTATTTATTCACCAACAAACTATGAAGACGTGGAATTGCTTATTGACCACTTAAAACAAAGAGAACAGGTTATTGTAGATTTTACAAATCTTAATCAAACGTCTGTCTATCGTACGTTAGACTTTATGAGTGGAGCAATTTATGCATTAGGTGGCAGCGTTCAACAGATAACGAAAAACATATTTTTATTTGCGCCAAGCGGTGTAACAATTTCAATACCCAGTCAAAAAAATGGTAGGTAGATATGCAATTTCCAAAATTTGAAAAAGATAAATTTTTGACCGCATTTAAGAAGTTCTTACCCTTTCTTTTTTTAGAAATGGCAATTTTTGCTGGCATTCTTGCGCTCGACCTTTGCTTAAAAGATTATTTGTTTGATGCATTTATCAAGAATGGCGGACAAGACATAACCGTTATTGAAAAGTTTTTTTCAATTACCTTTGTTAAAAATACGGCAAGCGGTTTAGGCTTGTTTAAGTCATTAGGCACGATAGGGTTAAGCGTCATAATGTGCATAGCTGCGTCTGCGATAATCATTTATCTTAACGTATCGCATAAGCAAAGTGAATGGTTACGCATTCCGCTTATATTTATGGCGGCTGGCGGAATTGGAAACGTAGTTGATAGAATTGGTCTTGGCTATGTGCGCGACTTTTTTAGGTTTGAATTCAGCTTCTTCCCGTATGTTTTCAACGTAGCGGATATTTTTGTAACAGTCGGTGCATTTTGGCTTGTTATTGTCTTAATTGTTGAGTTGTTTAAGGAAGGCAAAAAGAATAAGCAAGCCTTTGAACAACGACAAGCTACAAATGAAGACAAACCTGTTTCTGACAATAAAGAAATCATTGATATAACAACGTTTGGTGTTGGAGATGAATTTTTAGATAAAAATTTTCAGCAATACAATGACATCTCTAATGACCTAAGCGCAGTTAACGGTAAAAAAAATGGCTCACTCTTTGGTGAAGAAAAATTTTCAAATGTAACAGAAAAATCAAATACAGATAATTTGAAAGAAACTGACAATGAAGTTGCATCTATAAGTTCAAAAAATGAACAACTTCAAGAAGATTTGGCAAAGAAAGACAGTTTGCAAAACCAAAACTTTGATAAAGAAAAGACAAATAAAAAAAATAAAAGTAGTTCAAACTTGGGTGATAAATAATGGAATATTCCGTTGATACGCCACAAAGACTTGATGTATTTATGTCCGCAGTTGCGGACATTTCTCGTAGTAATGCAAAAAATTTGATTGAAAGCGGAATTGTTTTTGTCAACGGCAAATGTAAAACAAAAAGCGGTTTTGATTTGAAAAATGGCGACATTGTCAATTTTGAAGTTCCAATGCCTAGACCGCTTGAAAACATTACGGCTGAAAATATCCCGCTTGATATTGTTTATGAAGACATCGATTTTGCGGTTATAAACAAGCCCAAAGGTATGGTTGTTCACCCAGCTAGTTCGTATAGAAAATCTGACACGCTTGTTAACGCTCTTTTATATAATCTTGACAATTTAAGCGGCATAAATGGGGTAATTCGCCCAGGTATTGTGCATAGACTTGACAAAGATACGTCTGGCTTGCTTGTCGTTGCAAAAAACGACGAGGCGCATAAATCTTTGGCTTCTCAAATAGAAAAAAAGACTGCCGTAAGAATATATTATGGACTTTGCGATGGCAATTTTAAGCAAGACAGCGGCATTATTAACGCGCCAATAGGCAGAAATAAAAAAGATAGAAAAAAAATGGGCGTTGTTGATGACGGAAGAAAAGCTGTAACACACTATACCGTTTTGGAAAGATTTTCAAAGTTTACGCTGGTAAAATTTCAGTTGGAAACGGGCAGAACACATCAAATTAGGGTGCATAGCGCATACATACATCATCCGATTGTAGGTGATGACGTATATGGTGGCTCAACAGCATTGTATAAGGGTGGACAACTTTTGCACGCAAAAGTGTTGATTTTGAAGCACCCAAAAACAGGTGAAGAAATGCGCTTTGAAAGTGATTTACCTACATTTTTTGAAGAAATTTTGGAAAAATTACGCAAGCAAAATCATTGAAATTAAAAATTCTGTGTTGTTGAATAACTTAAATTTTATGCCGTTGAAGCATTCTTTGTATATTTAAGCAGTTTATTATTTAATTTTATAAAATTTGTCTTAATCTATAAGACAAAAAAACTTTTTCGCAATAAAACTTTACTATTATTTTTTTGAAAACTATGCTGTAAAAGCTACATTGCGCAAGTAATACTACAAAACGATTAAAAAGAGTTGCACAAATTGTGCTGTCAAATTCCTCTCAAAATTCTTAGCAAAAAGTTTACAAAGCATTTTGTAAAAATATAAAAATTATTCAGAAATCAAAAATTCTTTGTGCGGGTTTGGTAATGCAATAACTGTGGAATAATTTTCATAAATTACCTGCCCAGGGTGGCCATTAGGTTGTCTTTTAACGTTCTTTTTTTGAGTAAAGTCAATTTCCGTTGATGCGTTTTGTTGAGCTGCAAGAATTTCTGCTACACAGTTTAGCACGGTTTTTGGAACGTCTTTGCCTTGTGCCTTTATAATTGAATGCGAACCGTGATATTTTTTTGCGTGCATCCATACGTCAGAATTTGCTGCCATTTTGAAAGTTAAAGTTTCATTTTGTATGTTATTTTTGCCAACATAAACTGTAAAACCTTCAATTTCAAATTCTAACGGGTCGGTAGGTTTTTCTTTCCTGACTTTGTTTTTTGACGATTTTCTATTTATCAATTTTAGTTTTTCAAGTTCGTCTTCAATCTGTGTTGAAGTTTCGCCGTATGGCAAACTTTCAAGCTCTAAAAGTATAGATTTTGCATAATCAAGCAATATCTCATCTTCTTTCAGTTTCTTTTCAACAAATTCTTTTGTGCGTTTAAGTTTGTTGTATTTTGTATAGTATTGATTAGAATTTTTTGATGGTGAATATCTTTCGTCTAATGGAATTTTGACGGTTGTATTGTCGTAATAATTTACACATTCCAAAAATTTGTCGCCAAGTTTGATTTTGTATATGTTTGAAACTATCAATTCGCCAAACAATTTCCATTGTTCCAAATTTTCGCATTCAGAAAGTTTTTGCAAGTCTATGGAAATGTTCTTTTCTGTTCGTGATACAAGTTTTTTTGTTACGCTAATAAGGTCTTTTAATCTCGCTTTATTCCTTATTTGTTTGTCGCATTCTCCATAAAGCGCATCAAATGCTTCTGATAAGGTGTCAAAGTTTTGAATTTCACCTTTCAAAACTGAGTAAGGGAAGTTGTAAACCTCTTTGTTTGCGATTATGCATGGTTGATAAAAGTCTTGTTTGCGTATGAATTTGAATTTTCCGATTTGGTTAAAAATATTATTGAATTTATCGCTTGTAATGTTTTCGTCTGACGGTTCAATGCCTGCTCGGCATAAAAGTTCTGATGCTGTAATCCCTGAAAATCCCGATAAATTATCTAAAATAAATTTATGCGCACTTGTGCCGTTATAACTTGCAAAAATGCTTTTATCTATCGTTTTGTAGCTAATTTTAGGTTGAAAAACCGACTCGTATGTCATACCTCTAAGCACGACGTGGTCACGGTCGCTGTCAAGCCCGAGCTTTTTTACGCTGTCCAAAATTTTCAAATCTTTGTCGGTGAAAACTATGTTTGAATATCGGTTCATCATCTCGAAAAAAATGTAATAAGTTGCATTGTCTTGCATTTCAGTTCTCGCATTAAATTCAAGTTTCACTATACGGTCATTGTTAAAAACTTCAATTTCGACAATGTTTGCCGCAGACAAATGTTTCCTAAGAAGCATCAAAAACTGAGGTGCGGAAACTGGGTTGACTTTTTTTGTGTTTGTCAAATGAATTCTTGGCGCACCAGAATTGCAGGATATGCAAAGACATAAATTTCTGCCAACCGTACGAACAAAAAACCTTATTTCGTCTTGCTCAGGTTGTTGAATTTTGTCAATTCGCGCTCCTTTAAGCGTGTCGTTTAATTCCTCAGCTAATGCGGAAAGTGTAAATAAATCGCAACTCATACTGAAATTATACACTAATTTGCTGTAAATTCAACGCTTTTCTTTCTCTAAATATTTTGACCAAATTTTATCTATTATGACATATTTTTCATTGATTTTTAAGGTTTGGTGTGCTATAATCTTTCTACTTGTTAAAATATAATAGATGTGTAGTTACACTATCGGAGGACAAATGAGTTATACAGTAGAGAAAATGGACAACAGTCAAGTCAAACTTAATTTTGACGTTGATGCTAAAACTTTTGAAAATGCAATTGAACAAGCATACCAAAAATCGAAGGGTAAATTTGCTATTGCTGGTTTCAGAAAAGGACACGTTCCAAAAAAAGTTATTGAAGGCGTTTATGGCAAAGAAGTGTTCTTTGAAGACGCTATGGATATAGTCATTCCCAACGCTTACGGCGATGCTTTGCAAAAAGAAGAAGACTTGGAAGTCGTTGCTCAACCAGAAGTTACGGCATTTGATTTCAAAGAAGATGGTGGTGCAACCTTTACTCTCTTAGTAACAGTAAAACCCGAAGTTGAACTTGGCAAATATAAGGGATTGAACATTGACAAAAAAGTCAAAAAAGTTACAGCAAAAGATGTAGATGCTGAACTTAACAAATCACTTGAAAAACAAGCTCGTTTAGTTGATAGTGATGCCGCTGCTCAAAACGGAAGCATTGTAAATATTGATTTTGCAGGTTCAGTTGACGGAGTTGCTTTTGAGGGCGGAAGCGCAGAGAAATATGACCTTGAATTAGGTTCAGGCAGCTTTATCCCTGGCTTTGAAGAACAACTTGTTGGTGTAAAAACAGGCGACAAAAAAGAGGTAACAGTTAAATTCCCCGCAGATTACCACGCTGAAGAATTGAAAGATAAAGAAGCAGTTTTTGCTTGCACAGTTAATGCGGTTAAAACAAAAGAACTTCCTGTTTTGGACGATGAGTTTGCAAAAGAAATTTCTGAATTTGACACATTGAAAGAATATAAAGAAGATTTGAAGGCAAAACTCCAAAAGGATGCTGAAACGCAAGCCGAACGCGATTTTGAAAACGCTATTGTAGAAAAAATTGTTGACAGCGCAAAAGTTGAAATTCCAGCAGCTATGGTTGACGAAGAAGCCGATGCAATGGTACAAGAATTTGAGTATCGTTTGATGTATCAAGGTATCAAACTAGATGACTATCTTGGATACCTCAAAATGACAAAAGACCAACTCAAAGGCGAATATAAAGTTCAAGCAGAAAAGAGTGTTAAAACTCGTTTGGTTATGGAAGCAATTGTCAAAGCCGAAGAAATCAAGTTTGAAGATGCTGACGTAGAAGCTAAAATTGAAAAAATGGCAACAGAGAGCGGCAGAAAAGTTGAAGACTTCAAAAAATCAATTAAGAAAGAACAAATTGACTATGCTGTAAACCAAATTTTGTCTGAAAAACTTATGAATATTTTGAAAGCAGAAAACGCAAAGACTGCAAAAGAAGATAAGGCAGTTGAAGCAGATGCAAACGAAGAAGCAAAACCTCAAAAAAAAGCTAGCGCAAAAAAAGTTGCTGACGATGCAGAAGCAAAACCTGCTCCCAAAAAGAAAGCAACAAAAAAAGACGCTGAGTAAGGTTTTTTATAAGAAATTAGATTTCAATGCTTTTTCCGCTTGCACTATTGCAAGCGGAAAGTGTATAGAGTGACATTTTTACATATTCACATATATGAATACGTGTGAAAATGCTAAGAACAGTTTTGGAGGTAATGTATGTTTGATATAAAGAATGAATTAGTACCAATGGTTGTTGAACAAACTGGTCGTGGAGAACGTTCCTATGACATTTTTTCTCGACTTTTGGAAGACAGAATTATTTTTCTTACGGGAGAAATAAACGACACCGTTGCAAACTTGGTTGTGGCTCAGTTGATTTATCTTGAAGGTAAAGATTCAGCCAAAGATATAAGCCTATATATAAACAGCCCTGGCGGTTCTGTTTCAAGTGGTTTTGCAATTTATGATACAATGAATTATATCAAATGCGACGTTTCAACCATCTGCATAGGTATGGCAGCTTCAATGGGTGCAATTCTTCTTTCATCAGGTGCAAAAGGAAAGCGTTTTGCTTTGCCAAACGCAAAGGTTATGATTCATCAACCTTTGGGTGGTACACAAGGTCAGGCGAGCGACATTGCCATTCAAGCAGAACAAATTTTGAAAACTAAGAAAACATTGAACAATATTTTGTCTGAAAACACAGGAAAACCAATTTCAAAGATTGAAGTTGATACGGACAGAGATTATTATATGTCCGCAGAAGAAGCCGAAAAATACGGTTTGGTCGATAAAATATTTTATACAAGAAAGTAAGGTTGAATAAAGTTTTTTTGGTAGAATAAAATGAATATGGTGTTTTGAGTTTTCAAAACATAATTAGAGGTAATATGGACAGTTATCAAAAGGAAACACATTGCAGCTTTTGTGGTAAATCTGACAGCGAGGTTGCAAAAATCATAACAGGGCCAAATAATATTTACATTTGTAACGAATGTATTGAAAAATGCGCCTATTTGCTTGAAAAGGATTTGGAAGAAAAACCCGATAATTTTGCGTTGCTTACTCCAAAGGAAATCAAAGCAAAATTAGACGAATATATCATTGGTCAAGAAAGTGCTAAAAAAGTTTTGAGCGTTGCTGTTTACAACCATTATAAGCGTATAAATTACAGCAAAACAATAAAAAAGAACGACGGAGTTCAACTCGAAAAAAGCAACGTGCTTTTGTTAGGGCCGACTGGTTCAGGCAAAACATTGCTTGCAAAAACTCTTGCTCAAATTCTTAACGTTCCGTTTGCTGTTGCGGACGCAACAACTCTTACAGAAGCAGGATACGTTGGTGAAGACGTTGAAAACATCTTACTTAAACTTATTCAATCTGCAAACGGCGATTTGAAAAAGGCAGAAGTGGGCATTGTTTATATAGATGAAATTGATAAAATTGCAAGAAAAGGCGAGAATGTATCAATAACAAGAGATGTAAGCGGTGAAGGTGTCCAACAAGCATTGCTTAAAATTATTGAAGGAACAATAGCAAGTGTGCCACCACAAGGCGGAAGAAAGCACCCGAATCAAGAATGCTATCAACTTGACACAACAAACATTTTGTTTATTTGTGGCGGAGCATTTGTTGATTTGGATAAAATTATTGACAACAGAAAAGATAGCAGCAAACTTGGCTTTGGAAGCGTAGTAAAAGGCACGATTGATTATAGATATGACGAGTTGATTCAATCATTGCAACCTGCTGACTTAATCAAATTTGGTCTTATACCTGAATTTGTAGGCAGAGTTCCGATTGTAGTAGGTCTTAACGCCTTAGATGAAAATGCATTGGTGAAGATATTGTCTGAGCCAAAGAATGCGCTTATAAAGCAATATAAAGAGCAATTCAAAATTGACAACGTTGATATTGATTTTGAAGATAGCGCCCTTTTGGCGGTAGCAAAGAAAGCAATTCAATTAAATACAGGGGCAAGAGGATTACGTTCGATTTTGGAAGATGTGCTTTTGGACTTAATGTATGAAATTCCGTCAGATGACACCATAGAAAAGATTGTCATTGACGGCGCAGTAATTGAGAAGAAGGCTACACCGCAAATAGTGAAAAAGCAATCACAAATTGCTTAAAAAATAAGCCGTGCAGTTTTGTACGGCTTTTATTTTTCTTAAAGTGAGGAACTTATGATAAAACAAGCTAGTTTTGTAACTTCAATCGCAAAAAAAGATAATATACCCAATTATAACGCGCCTGAAATTGCATTTGCAGGCAAATCGAACGTTGGCAAGTCTTCTCTGCTTAATTATTTATGCAATCAAAACAAATTGGCAAAGACTTCGCAAGAACCTGGTCGTACTAGACTTATTAATTATTTTGAAATAAATAAAGGGCAATTTTATTTTGTAGATTTGCCTGGTTATGGCTTTGCAAAAGCTCCAAAGGGTGAAGTTTCAAAATGGGGCGAACTTATTGAAGGGTATTTTGCAGTAAGTCAGAATCTTAAGAATGTATTTTTACTTGTTGACATAAGACATCAACCAACAGACGACGACAGAATGTTGCTTAAATTTTTGTATCACTACAATATTCCGCTTACAGTCATTGCAACAAAAGCAGATAAATTGTCAAAGATGCAACAATCAAAAACCGTGTCAATTATTGCTAGCGAGCTAGGTGTAGGCATTCAAAATGTGTTTGTTGTTTCTGCCTCAAACAAGATTGGTAAAGAAAAAATCTTTGAAAGAATTGAACAAATTTTGCAAAATTAAGTAATGGTAAATTGCTGGTAAAGGTATAAAAAAACAATATTTTCAGCAATTACAAAAGAATTTTTTGCAAAGCGAAATCTAAAATAAATAGCTATAAAAACTTGATTTATGGTTATTTTACCTTAAAGTATTCTAAAAAACGACAATAAGTATAATAGAATACGCCAAAATTTATAATACTTCTGTTACAAACACAAGTTTGTTGTCAATTAAATCGCAAGACGTAAGTAAATACGTAACGTTATTTTTTTCTAGCTTTTCTTTCACTCTTACATTCTTTCCGTGTAGGTGTCCGTACAACGCAAAATTGACGTTGTATTTTTCAAGCAAAGCAGTAACTTCTGTCGAATTGTAATTTGCATTAAAAGGCGGATAGTGAAGCAATGCAATTAAGATGTCGCCATCAGTTTGTTTTTCTTTTGCTGAGGTCAATGAAAGCTCTAAACGTTGAAGCTCTCTTAGATAAATTTTTTTGTCTTGCTCATTGCTTTCGTCTGTTGGAATATTCCAACCGCGCGCCCCGCATATTATTACGTTTTTTTCTTTGTAACAGTTATTCTGAACAAAATTGAAATCTGGAAACGCGTCACGCATTTTTGAAAGTGAATTCCAATAAAAATCGTGGTTTCCTCTTAAAACAAATTTTTTGCCTGAGAGTTTTGAAATAGATGTATAGTCGGCTTGTGCTTCTTCTAAATTTATTCCCCACGAAATGTCGCCACCAAGCAGAACTAAGTCATCTTCAGAGACTTTGCGCAACCAATCTTCTGAAATTTTGTCAAAATGATTTTGCCAACCGTCGCCAAATATATCCATTGGCTTTTCAACAGATTTTGATAAATGTAGGTCGCTTATAGCAAAAATCTTCATATACTAATAATTTTAACATAATTTTGTTTTTGTTGCAATGATTGGTAGTTTAATATAGTTATATATTTTATATATTGTAAATTTTGTTTATCTTTCGTTCTTTTAATTGCTTAATATCTTTATATGATGCTTACGTTTTTTTTGTGAATATATATCTTTTGTATTATGGTTAAAAAGACGGCAAATTGCCGTCTTTTAATGGTCGTAAATGTAATTTAGTATAAGTTATTTTTTATTGTCACAAATTTAGATTTGGCTTTGCGTTATGACTTTGCTTAATTCGGGAATAGTGGCAAATCAAACACGCCTTCACATACTTCTTGATTGAATTCTGTGCAAGGTGGAAGTTTACAATATCCATAAGATGGAATAAGCAGTTCAACTTCTGCTTCAACTTTCATTATGACTGTTACGCACGCCGTTGTCGTAAACGTGAGTTCGGAAACATACGCGCCTTTTGCAAATGCAATGTTTACTGTTGAGGCAATTTGTGGTGAAATGACGCTTCCTGTGGGGACACACATAATTATGTCACGTGGAATTTCAACAGTTCCTACACCTACGCCCGACACGTTTTTGGCGTCTGTATATTTGATTTGCACGGGTATGCTTACTGTGCATTGAACTCTTGAAAGCCCTTGTTTATCTGTAAGCGGCGTTATTGTCAAGTTTGATATTGTACCTGTTGACGACGTTGATTTTCCACTTACGTAAGTCAACGGTAAGGTTGGGTTTGCTGGGGTAGTTGACGTCAACTTAATTAACAAATTTTCTAAGCTAGATTGATAAATGCAAGCATCAAACACTTTTTTTGCTTGAATACACACTTTTTCACACAGCCCGTTGAGTGGATTACCGTTTATATTCCCTGGGCATTTTTCGGTAGGTTGATTTTGGTTGCAAAAAGACATCTTTTTCATCCTCCTATACTGGTCTAATCAAATATATGCGTAAATTGCGCTATTTGTTAAAGAAATAAAAAAATAAGGAACAATTTAGGAAACTAGTTAACTAATATTTTTTTGAAATTCCACTAAATATTGATAAAAAAAGGGGTTGACAGTGGTTAAAATTAGATATATAATACAATCACAAGGAAAAGAGTATGCCAAAATTTATGTTAGGAAACGTTCGTCACTCGCTTGACGATAAATATCGTGGAAGAATTCCTGCCAAATATCGTGAGGGTATTGGCTCTTCTGCATATATAGTTCCTGGCAGAAGTGGTTGCTTATATATCATTCCCGAGGAAAAGTTTGAAAGCGTAATTAAAACTATTGGTTCGGATAACCTTTATGGAAACGACGCTGAGAATGACTTGGCCACCGAAATTTTGGGTAATGGCGATTATTTGGAAGAGGACGGACAGGGTAGAGTTAAGTTTTCAAAAGAATTACGAGATGCTGCCGCAATCAAAAAAGAAGTTGTTTTTGTTGGAAAAGGTACGTTCTTAGAAGTATGGCCAGCTGAGGCTTGGGACCAAAGATTTAGCGTTTTGAACCCTGATAATCTTAATCGTATGCTTCAAAACCTAAAAAAATACGGAGTCTAATATGGAATTTAGTCACGTTCCTGTAATGCTTGGTGAATGTATCACAGGCTTGAATATAAAACCTAACGGTGTTTATGTTGATGGCACTCTTGGAGGCGGGGGACATTCCCGTGAAATTGCAAAACGACTTTCTAACGGTGGAAGATTGATTGCGATTGACCGAGATGAAGATGCGATACTTGCAGCAGGGGAACGCTTGGAAGAATATAAGAACATAGTTACAATCGTTCACGATGACTACAAAAATATGACAATCGAACTGGACAGCTTAAATATTGATAAGGTTGATGGAATATTGCTCGATTTGGGAGTTTCATCTTATCAACTTGACAATGCGGAAAGAGGTTTCAGTTATATGCAAGACGCTCCTCTTGATATGAGAATGGACAGAGGACAATACCTAACAGCATTCAACATTGTAAACGAGTTCAATGTATCTGAACTTACAAAAATATTTTTCGATTACGGTGAAGAAAAACTTGCAAAGCGAATTGCGGAAAATATTGCGGTTCAAAGAGAAAAGAAAACAATTTCAACTACCTTAGAACTTGCAAAGATTATAGAAATGAGTTACCCAGCAAAAACTCGCTGGAAATTCGGACACCCTGCAAAAAGAACGTTTCAAGCAATACGAATTGCTGTAAACGATGAACTTACGGGTTTGGGTGAAGCAGTAAAGGGAATGGCAAGACGTCTTAACGTCGGTGGAAGAATGGCAGTAATTACATTCCATTCGTTGGAAGACCGAATTGTAAAAACCGTGTTCAAAGATTTAAGCACAGAATGTACTTGTCCACCTGACTTTCCAGTCTGTGTGTGCGGAAAGATAAAAGAAGTTGAACTTGTAAACAAAAAACCAATAACGGCAAGCGAGACAGAATTAAAAGAAAACAAAAGAGCAGAAAGCGCAAAGCTGAGAATAATTGAAAAAATATAAGAAGGTGATATTATGGCGATAACCTTAGACGAATTGTTAGGAAAGAATATGACAAATTCAGAAGTGGAGCAAGCTCCTCAGTTTCCGTCATACGAAAATTTTAAGACTTCAAGAAATGACGTATCACAACCAGTTTCACAAAACGAAAGAATTCAGCCACGCAACAATGCTTACAATGGAAGAAACAGTTCATCTGTCATAACAGAAGAACAAATTAGAAATTATAACGCTGAATCTCCGTTTGTAAAGCCGAGAAACGCAGAATTTCAAACAAGAGATTTTGATTTTATTTCATCATTGCAAAGACCTTCTTTTGGTGAAAATAGAGATGCGTTTACAAGAGCAAGAGAAGAAAATGGAATTGCAATCAAAAATACATATTCTGAAACAAATTCTTTTGCTAAACCTACAAATTCACAAAACCTTGCAGATTTGCATCAATTTACTTATAACGACAAAGACCGCTTGTCAGAAAGAGAGCTTATGGCAAAATTGGAGCATTCTGGCGCAAACGTTGCAAAAATAAACGCTGCACCTGAATATTTTTCTCAAAATGAAACAAGCAGTCGCAGTCTTAAAAACGTAAAAGAAAACAAAGTTACAGAATATTCAGCCGAAAAGAAAAAAGCAAAACTTAACACAAAAGGAAAAGTTATTCTTGCAGTATATATTGCCGTAATCATTTTGGTTGCTGTACTTATAATTGTCAACGCGGGTGATATAAATCGCGGAACAGTTGCCGCACCGTCTTCAAACTCTATTGTGAGAACGGTTTCAAGCGTTGAAAACAACTATAACTCAAGTTATAATTTTGAGAGTGATGAAATACATTTTATGTATGAAAACTCAAACCAAATCTAACAATCAAACCACATTTTTTTATAATCCCACAAAGAGGCTATTAGCAGTATTTCTGCTGATAGCTTTTTTGTTTGTAGCCATATTTATAAAATTGATATTTGTAATGGTTGTGCAAAGTGATAGTTTGCAAAAAAAAGCTATAAGTCAATGGATGAGAGACGTTCCAACAGATGCATATAGGGGTGATATTGTTGATGCAAATGGAAATCTGCTTGCATCAACTTCAACAAGATATAACGTATTTGTCAGACCTAACTTTGTAAAAAATAAACAATTAACGTCAAAAGTTGTGGCGCAAGTATTTTCAATGGACGAAAAAAAGGTTTATGAAAAAATTTCAAAATCTGCATCAGAAGTTACAATATATCGAGGCGCGACAAAGGAACAGTTAAACTCGCTTTATACGTCAAATTTGCAGGGAATATATTACTCGGAAGATAGTTTACGTTATTATCCATACGGTGATTTTATGACGCAAATTTTAGGGTTCACAGATTTTGACGGAAACGGACAAACAGGTCTTGAAAGCTACTATAACAAATATCTTTCAGGCGTAGATGGCGCGGTACTTACAGAAACGGACTTAATTGGTCGAGAAATAAATAATGGAGTGAAACATTATTTGCCGTCTGTACAAGGTATGAAAATGGTGACTACTTTAGATGCAAAAATACAGCAAATTGCGGATATGGCTGTTGAAAAGGCGGTTTTGAAGTTTAACCCTAAGGGTGTAAGTTGCACAATTATGAATTATACTGATGGAAGCATAATTGCAATGAGTGAATATCCATCATTCGACTTAAACAACGTACCACGTGATGATTTGGAAAAACTGTTTTTAACGTCAAAAAGCAAAGTAATTTCAACCGTATTTGAGCCAGGTTCAACTTTTAAGATTTTGACTGCGGCTGCCGCTTTAGATGCGGGAGTAGTAACGCCAGAAGACAGATTTTTCTGTGCTGGCTCACGCATGGTTGACGGACAAAAAATAAAGTGTTGGAAGTCAAAAGGTCACGGCTCGATAAATTTTGCACAAGGCGTAGAACAAAGTTGCAACTGTGTTTTTATGGACTGCGCAGCAAGGCTTGGAACTGAAAGGTTTTATTCTTATTTGAATAAATTTGGACTAAGTTCCCGCTCTGGAGTTGATATGACTGGAGAAACTAGCGGTATTTTTATTTCTGAAAAAAATGTTAAAACTGTTGATTTGGCAAGAATTGGGTTCGGTCAAGCTGTTGCTGTTACACCGATAGGACTATTGCGAGCTACGTCATCGGTTGTAAACGGAGGTAATCTCGTAACACCGCATTTGTTAAATTATTTTCAAAGTTCTTGTGACGGAAAACAAATTGAAAACCCAAACCTCAAAGTTTATGGCGGAACTATTAAGGCGGAAACGTCAGAGATTATGAGAAAACTTTTGTTGTCGGTTGTTACAAACGGAAGTGGAAAAGGCGCGTATAATGCAGGGTACAACATATTGGGAAAAACAGGTACGGCGCAAAAATACATTGATGGACATATTGCACAAGGCAAATACGTTTCGTCATTTTTAGGGTATTCTTTGGAGGCTGGCGCAACGTATGGAATTCTTCTTTCGGTTGACGAACCGCAAGGATATATGTATTACGGGTCTTTGGTTGCTGCGCCGTTGGTGGGTGAAATTTTCAAAAATATATTTGAATACAAAGCCGTTGCTCCACATTTTAGTGGAAAAGAGCAGTTGATTATAGGTGAACCGTTTATGCTTGAAAGTTATGTTGGAGAGAATGTTTTGCAAGCGAAAAATAAATTAAATAAATTAGGTTTGCACGTTGAAATAAGCGGTGAAGGTGATAATGTAATTGGGCAATTCCCTGAAAAAGGGACGGTTGTAGATAAAAGAAATGCTGTGTTGTTGATAACTTAAAAAGTATGCTAAGTGTTTTATCACTTTTTAATGTGACAAAATACCCAAAAACACGTTTTGTTGATTTTGAGTATAAATCTGCATTTTGGAAATCTGAAAACGAAATAATTTCGCAATATAGTTTATTTTTCCATTACGTAAAATAATGTTAGAAATTTGTTTAATTTTGACGAATATCATTAAAAAAATCTTCCGTTTATGTCTTGTTTTGCTTCCCTGTTGATTAAGGTTTTTACACTCATTATTATGAGTGTATCAAACTTTGGAGGACAGTATGGAACTCAACAAACTTCTTAACAAAATCAACGTGCTTAAAACTAACGTGGACAGCGAATATCAAATCAGCGGAATAAAAATTTCATCTAAACAGCTTGAAAACAACAACCTTTTTGTATGTATGCAAGGCTCGACGGACGATGGAAATAAATATATCGGACAAATCGATAAATCAGTTGTAATTTTAACTGAAAAATTGCCCGATATAGACGTAAAATACGTTTTGGTTGAAGACGTAAGAAAAGCATATTCAATTATTTCACAAAATTGGTTTTTTAATCCTATTGAGGATATGAAATTTGTTGCTGTTGTCGGGACAAACGGAAAAACGTCTACGGCACATTATATAAGTTCAATTTTAACTTTTGCAGGCTTAAAAGTGGGGTTAATCGGCACAGAAGGTCATTATATTTTAGGCGAAAAAGTATCAGAAAGTCTAACGACACCCGACCCGTACGAGTTAAATGAATTGTTTTTCAAAATGAGGACAAAAGGGGTTGACGTTGTAGTGTCTGAAGTTAGCGCGCACGCGATATATCTTGAAAAATTGTGCGGTATCAAAGCTGACGTTGCTGTTTTGACAAACATTTCACAAGAACATTTGGACTACTTCAAAAATTTTGATAACTATTGTAGCGTTAAAATGTCATATTTTTTAAGCGGAAACGCAAAAAAAGCAGTAATAAATATTGATGATTTATCAGGAAGAATTTTAGCAAGAAAGTTGGAAGATGTTGGCATTGACTGCATAACTTTTGGCATTGAAAATCCTGCCGATTGCTTTGCAATGGACGTATTTCAAAACATTGATGGTGTAAATTTTATTGCAAACTTAGAGGACAATATTATCGAGGTTAAGACGCAATTATATGGTGATTTTAACGCGTACAATCTTTTAAGCGCAATGACTGTTGCGAGAGAACTTGGAATTGACAATGAAACGCTGACGCACGCAGTAAAAAAAGTCAAAGCAGTAAAAGGCAGATTTAGTATTTTGAACAACGATAAAGGCGTAATCATTATTGATTTTGCGCACACTCCAGATGGACTTGAAAATCTTCTGAGGACTGCAAGAACTATAACAAAATCTCGTCTTATAACAGTTTTTGGTTGTGGTGGCGATAGGGATAAAAGCAAGAGAAAAGCTATGGGCGAGATTGCGTCAAGACTAAGCGATTACGTCGTTATAACGTCAGACAACCCACGTTCAGAAAACCCCGATGATATTATAAAAGATATTGAGTGGGGAATGCTTAACGTCAACTATAAGTGTATAACTGAACGCGGAGAGGCAATAAAATTTGCAATAGCTGAAATGCTTGAAGGCGACACACTTGTTTTGGCTGGCAAAGGTAATGAAAATTATTTGGAAATCAACGGTAAAAAAATTCCGTTTAATGATTTTGATGCTGTGGGAAGGTGGAGTTACTTAAAATGAACGTAGGGCAAAGATTGCTTTTATATTTTGTTGCGTCCGTCTTAATCTCCGTTGTTTTTGCGCCTTTGATTATAAAACTTTTAGCGAAACTTAAAGCAAGACAAACTGTTTTGAAATACGTTGTTCAACATAAAGACAAAAGTGGAACGCCTACTATGGGCGGGTTTATCTTTTTAATTCCAACGTTGATATTTTCTCTTGTTGAGATGAGCAGTTTGTCTGTTATGGCTTTATGCTTAACGTTAGGGTTTGGATTGCTTGGATTTTTAGATGATTTCATCAAAATTTCGCACGAAAGAAATTTGGGGCTTAAAGCGTATCAAAAAATTATCGGGCAACTTGGGTTGTCGGCTGTTGCAGGATATTTCGTTTATAAATCGGTTTACGTTGGACAAATAGTAAACGCTCCATTTACAGGTTCACAACTGGATTTTGCTTGGGGAATTATTCCGTTTGTTATGCTTGTTTATATTGCAACGACAAACTCTGTAAATTTGACAGACGGCTTGGACGGTTTGGTTGGTTACAGTTCAATAGCATATTTTATTGGTTTTACAATAATTTTGGTTTTGACGGCATTTCAAGCTAATCAAAGCGGAAATGAAGCGTATGCAAAAGAATTGATTGGACTTACGGCGTTTTGCGTATCTATGATGGGTGGACTTTGCGGATATGTTTTGTTCAACAATTATCCGTCAAAAATTATGATGGGTGACACGGGTTCATTGGCTTTGGGAGCAGGAATAACCAGCGTTGCAGTTTTAAGCAGAAATTATTTTTTGATTGTAACTTCGGGAATAATGTTCGTATGGTCTTGCATATCAGTAATAGTACAGGTGATTTATTTTAAGATAACCAAAAAAAGAATATTTTTGATGTCGCCTTTTCACCATCATCTCGAAATGAAGGGTTGGCACGAAACAAGAGTTGTCGCCTTATATTTTGTTGTGACGCTAGTAGGTGGCGCAATAAGCCTGTTAATTATGGGGGCATTATGAACTTATTTTCTCAAAATGTTGTGATTTACGGCGCGGGTATAAGTGGTTTATCCGCGTATGAACTTGTAAAAGAGAAGGGCGGAAGGGCAATAATTTACGATGACAACCCCAATTCGCCACACGCTACAAACAGCAAAAGCGTATTTAATGACGCCGATTTGATTGTGCTTAGTCCTGGTGTTAAAGGTGATAAAGATTTCTTGCTTGACGCAAAGCTTGAAAACAAAAAAATTATAAGTGAACTTGAATTGGCTTCAAATTTTTGTCAAGCGCAACAGATTGCAATTACGGGCACAAACGGGAAAACTACAACGACTATGCTTATCAATCACATATTGAAATTTGCATACAAACGTTCTTATGCGGTGGGCAATATAGGCGTTGCATTTTCAGCCGTTGCCGACAGACTTGACGCAATGGAAACTGCCGTTATAGAGTGTTCAAGTTTTCAGCTTGAAAGTGCGACAACTTTTGCGCCTGACATTGCGGTTCTACTCAACATAACCGATGATCATCTTGAACGTCATAAGACAATGGAAAAATACATATCTGCAAAAGCCAACGTATTTTTAAGGCAATCAGCAACGGATAAAGTTGTTTATAACGCAGACGATGAAAATATAAAAAGACTTGTGCCTTATATGAAAGCGGAAAAAATTCCGTTTAGTATGTCGCACCCTGTTGACGGCGCGTATATATCCACAAATTTTTTATGCTACAAAGGCGAACCCGTAATAGAATTATGCGACATAGATTTCAAGGGTAAAGAACTTGAAAACGCGCTTGCGGCTGTTGCCGTTTGTATGTCTGAAAACGTAAGCAGTTTTACGGTAGCTTCGGCTTTAAGCAATTTTGCACGCCCGGAATTTAGGCGCGCGGTAACTGCAGAAATTTTGGGGATAAAGATTTATAACGACAGCAAAGCAACAAATATTGGAGCAACACTTTCTGCGATTGAAAGCATTGACGGAGATACTGTTTTGATGCTGGGCGGAAAAGCTGGCGTTGAAAATTTTGACCAACTTTTTTCAAAACTTGACAAAAAGGTTGTGGCTGTTTCGGTTGTTGGGGATAATGCAAATGAAATTGTTGCAAGCGCAAATCGGAATGGATTTTGCAATATAGAAATGTATGATGAACTAACCGAGGCTTTTGAAAAAAGTATTGAAACGGCAAAAGTTTTTTCAGCGCAAAATATTCTTTTTTCACCTTCGTCTAAAAGTTTTGATAGATACACAAGTTATGCAGAAAGGGGACGTCATTTTGATGCAATAGTACAAAAATATATTTCTAAAAAATGAGCGTCAAATTTTTAGATAAAAAATCGGATAAAGTTATTGGGGCGGTTGTGATAGTGCTTTCCTTGATAGGTTTGCTGTTCATATATTCCGCCTCGTGCTATTCCGCTGAAAAACAATTTAGCGATGCTTTCCACTATGTGAAAACACAATCACTTGCGCTTGTTGTCGGCGTATTCTTTATGTTTCTGCTTTCATACACGGACATAAGAATTATTAAAAAAATGGCAATTCCTTTTTACGTAATAAGTTTGTTGATTTTAGGCTTGGTTTTTGTGCCTGTAATTGGAGTAGAAAGTTACGGGGCGAAAAGATGGCTAAACTTAGGTTTTTTTACAATTCAGCCTTCCGAATATGCAAAATTTGCATTGGTGATGTTGCTCGCTTTATATATGTCAAAGCATAATATGAAAAAGTTTGGCAACATAATAGTTACGCTTTTGATTGGCGGACTAATTTGTTTGTTGATAATTCTTGAACCTAATATGTCAATAACAATTTGTCTAGTAACGGTAATTTTTATTATGTTGTTTATTGGCGGTGCAAAAATTTGGCATTTATTGCTTTTGTTATTGCCTGCCGTTGCTGGCGCAGTTGCTTTGGTTTTGCTTGAACCTTATCGTTTGCAGAGATTGTCTGCATTCATCAATCCTTGGGCGTCGCCACTTGAAGAAGGTTATCAGTTGATACAGTCGTATTATGCGTTGGGAAGCGGTGGACTTTTTGGAATTGGAATTTTCAATTCTCGGCAAAAATATTTGTTTTTACCTTTTGCAGAAAGTGATTTTATTCTATCGGTTTTAGGTGAAGAAACGGGTTTATTTGGCGTTTTATTTATTATGGTTTTATCAATTATCGTAATTTATAGAGGAATACGCATATCATCGCGCGCAGAAGACAGATTTTCAAGTTATCTCGCTTGTGGTATCACCTCAATTTTTGCTGTTCAAACTGCAATGAATATGGCTGTTGTATGTGGTGCTGTTCCGCCAACGGGGTTACCGTTGCCGTTTTTAAGTGCAGGTGGAAGCTCTTTGGTTGCATATTTTTCTGCCATAGGTTTGCTTATGTCAATTTCACGCGGGCAAAACGTCGTGTTTGGAACAAACGTATTAAAGTCAAAAGACTTTGAAAAACGACACGGCATCTAAAAGAGTTTCAAGCGTGATAACAAATTTTTAAGTTAAACCATAGGATAATGTGTATGAATAGTGATTATTTTGAAGTTTCTGGCGGAGAGCAACTTTTTGGAAAGGTACTTATACACGGCGCAAAAAACGCCGTGCTGCCATTACTTGCCGTGAGCGTAATGACAGATTATCCTGTTAAAATTTGTGATTGCCCAAACATTTCAGACGTTTCAAATATGCTTGAAGTTTTGAAGGCTTTGAAAGTTAAAATTGTTAAAGAGGGTAGAGAGATTACTGTTTTAGGCAAGGCGCAAATATCCGAAATACCTTTTGAACTTGCAAAAGTTATGAGGTCGTCAATGTTTATGTTGGGCGCATTGCTCTCAACACTTGGAGAAGTCAAATTGCACACCCCAGGCGGTTGTAAAATTGGGGCTCGGCCTTTAGATATTCATTTTGACGGCTTAAAGAAAATGGGTGCGCAAGTTGAACTTTTTGATGACTACATATATTGTCACGCAAAAAAATTGAAGGGCGCAGACATAGTGATGAAGTTTCCAAGCGTAGGAGCAACAGAAAATTTGATTATGGCAGGCGTAAAGGCAGAAGGCGAAACTATGCTTATTGGTTGTGCTAGAGAACCTGAAATTGTGTCTATGGTAAAATGTTTGCGAGATATGGGTGCTAAAATTTATGGAGAAGGTACGTCTGTTATCAAAATTAAGGGCGTAAAGGAATTAGGTGGCACAACTTTTGAACCAGTTTTTGACCGTATAGTCTGCGGAACAGTTTTGACGGCTTGTTCAATGTGTGGTGGAGAAGTTGAAATTATCAATTCTGACAAGAAAGAATTGGCGTGCGTAATTGACTATTTAGAAAATAAAGGTGATGCTGAAATACAAGATTTAAGCGGAGCATTAAAAATTAAGTGTAATTCAAAAATTTCACCGTTAAACATAGTCACAGGCCCATATCCGTTATTTCCAACCGATTTGCAACCTCAATTTATGGCAAGACAATGTTTTGCAAAAGGTGTAAGTTTGATAACTGAAAATATATTTGAAAACAGATTTTTACATATCAACGAATACAAAAAAATGGGGGCGAACATAGCCGTTGATGGAAAGACGGCAATAATACACGGGAAAAAACTTGGTTGTTCAAAAAACTTAACGGCATCTGATTTGCGAGGTGGAGCAGGTTTAATTTTGGCAAGTCTTGCCTCAAAAGGCGAAAGCAGAATTTATTGCCCAGAGTATATTGAAAGAGGGTACGAAAACATTGATGAAACGTTTACAAACTTAGGAGCAAAAATCAATAAAATATTACACTTATAACTGAAAATTTGGTTAGGTTGAAAGAAAGTTCAAAATAAGTCGTTTTAGCGGTTCTTTTTGCGTTTTTCCGAACAAATATCTATTGACATATATATTAAATATATTATAATAAATATAACAAACTCAAAGTAGATTTGTGTAACCTATGAGAAACTTTTTTACAAAAGATATTGTTGTGCTTGATGTTACCTCTCGTCTTATTTCCGCTATGGTGGGTGTTAAAAAGGCGCAGAGTGTTTTTTGCTTAAAAGCATTGTCTGAAAAACCTTGCTCTGGCTTTGAAGATGGCGTATGGTTTGACGAAGAAGAAACAGCTCAAATTGCATACGACGTTTTGCAAACTGCTTGCCGTGACTCACAAACAAAATCAAAAAAATTGTTTGTTTCGGTTCCTGGTGAGTTTGTAACTATTGTCACAAAAGAAGTTTCAATTGAACTTGACAGACAACGCAAAGTTATCGATGCAGACATAGATTATCTTATCCAAAAGGGAGATACGTTTGACAGCAAAAAATATTTGACAATCGTGAACTCTGCAATATATTATTCAGTTGACACTTCTGACGAATTATATTTTGACGTTAGAGGTATGGCTGCAAAAAACGTTACTGGGTGCATATCCTATGCACTTTGCGAAACTCATTTTTGCGATATGTTTGATGAGATTGCGGAAAAATTAGGGTTAAATGATGTTCGTTATGTTGCAAGCAATTGGGCAGAAGGGCTGACGTTGTTTGATGAGGAACAACGTGAAAACTCGTTGATACTTGTCGATATTGGCTATTTATCATCAACGGTTTCGCTTATAAGAGGTGAAGGCGTAATTGATATGCGAGCTTTCTCTATGGGTGGAGCGCACATTTCGGCAGATATATATGAGGGGTTGGAAGTTCCTTTTGAACTTGCAGAAAAAGCAAAGGAACTTGTTGACTTAAATTTGAATTATTCTGAAAACGCAATTTTGGTTGGTGACTCGGACTATACGATTTACGCACTTGACGCTTGCGAAATTGTAAAAGCAAGAATGGACGTTTTTGCGGACATAATTGACCAAATTATATCTATGTTAGATGAGGACAGTCCGTCTTCGTTGCCCGTTTATCTTACGGGTGAAGGCATTTCTTCTTTGCGAGGAACAAAAAAATATTTGTCTGAATTGTTAGGCAAAAATATAGAAATTGTAACTTCTAAACTAGCAGGCTTTGACAAGCCTGAATGCAGCTCAAAGGTTTCACTTTTGAAAGTTGCGGAAACAATGTCAAAAATAAACTTCGGTGAAATTATTAAGGGCATAACCAACGGAGGAACAAAATGATAGATTTTGAACAATACGGTTTTGATACCACACAGGATAACGCATCCGATACTGATGTCAATGCGAATTATTCAGAAAGCAATTACGCTGACGGCTATACTGAGCCAAACCAGGAAAATGATAACGCTGTTGAGCGCAATGGCAACGTAAATATTCCAAACAGCAATTACCAAAGCCAAACAGCAGTTTCCAAAAAGAAACCTGGCAGCGCAAACATTGTTGTCGTTGGTGTTGGTGGTGGCGGAAATAACGCTGTCAACAATATGATAAGAGCGGGCATAAAAAGTGCAAACTTTGTTGTTATGAACACAGATATGCAAGCGCTTAATATGTCGCTTGTTGCTCCACAATGCAAAATTCAGTTGGGTGCGCACAAAACAAACGGTTTAGGTGCAGGTTCAGACCCCGAAACTGGTAAGGAATCGGCGGAAGAGTCACGTGAACAAATTAAGGCAGCTTTGGAAGGAATTGACTTGCTGTTTGTTACTGCGGGTATGGGTGGCGGAACAGGTACTGGCGCAGCTCCCGTAATTGCTGAAATTGCAAAGAGTATGGGCATTTTGACTGTTGCTGTCGTAACAAAGCCATTCAACTTTGAAGGCGCGTTAAGAATGAAGAACGCCGAAGAAGGAATAAGAAATCTTAAAAATTTTGTTGATACGTTGCTTGTCATTCCAAACCAAAAACTTATTGAGGTTTTGGATAAAAACGTATCGTTCAAACGTGCTTTTGAGATTGCTGACGACGTATTACGTCAAGGTGTTCAAGGCGTAAGCGACGTTATTGCAAACCCTGAACTTATAAATCTTGACTTTGCCGACGTAAGAACAATTTTACGTAACAAAGGCTTAGCTCATATGGGTATCGGCTTTGGAAAAGGCGAAAAACGTGTCATTGAAGCTGTAAGAGGCGCAGTTTTCAGTCCGTTGCTTGAAACAGACATTGAAGGCGCAACAGGCATCATCGTAAACATAAGCGGTGGTGAAGATATGTTGTTAAGCGAAGTTACAGAAGCATGCGACATTGTAAAGCAAGTTGTTGACCCAAGTGCAAATATTATCTTAGGAACAGCTTTTGTCCCAGATAAAAAGGACATAGAAATTACAATTATTGCAACGGGATTTGTTGATAAAGCCACAGCCCCTGCAAGAGTTATTGGCACACCTCCAGTTGCACAAGGCAAACCTGTTGCCTCAGCATTTGCAGAAGCAGTAGCCGCGGATATGGAAAAAAAGGAAGAGAGGAAAGAGGAGGTTGCATACGATAGTATTTTTGCAAACCGCCCACAATTCAATTCAACTCCAAGAACTGAGAATGTAAACTCAAGCGTCCAACAACCACGTATGCAACAACAGCAACAAGTTGTAGCGGAGCGTCCACAACAACAAGTTCGTTCGACACCTGAGGTTCGTCCTCAGCCTCAAGCTCAACCGCAATCTATTGAAGAAGAAATTGCAAGCTCACGCATTGATGTCAAAGCAAAGCAAGTTCCAGCATTCTTGCGTCGTTTGAGAAACGGAAGAAATTAGTTTTAAGCACAACAAAATAATTTATACACCTAAAAGTTTTAACTTTTAGGCGTATTTTTTTATAGATTTTATTTGATTAGCTTTTAAGGTATATTTTAGTTGATTTTTAAGGTATGTTGTAGGTTGTTTCTAAGGCATATTAAGCTTGTTTTAAGGTATATTCAGCTTGTTTTAAGTTATATTTTAGCTTGTTTTA
>CAZQGE010000016.1:0-19961 GCA_964592815.1 uncultured Bacteroidaceae bacterium
CAAGCATTGCTGGCCCACCTATAACTTGTGGCTCAATAAAAAAGTAAGGATACAGCATATCTATTTCCTTTCCACCGAGTTGAATTGTGTATAATGTTGTTCTTGCTACATTTGCTCTTATTACAGTAAATATAAAATATAAAAGTGGATATGAAAGCCACCAAATGGCAAATCTATTTTTAATTTTCCCGTGTGGCAAAAACAATAGGCTTTCAATCATAGCCGCCATAGGCGTTATGCCGTGAACCAATACATTGCTTATGATGCCAGCAACATTCCCTCCTGTGCTTATAGTCTGCCAAGAAAGCATTGTCCAATAAACAACAAAGGTTATAGTTATATAAAATGTAAAAGCTAGCTGAAAGCCACAATTAAAATGAGCAACTTCACCAATTTTATTTTTTTCTTTTATAAGTTGAACTATCGAAAGCACCGACAATGCAAAAAACATAGCCGTCGTAAAAATGTTGGTTTGCAAGGTGAAGAACACTAATAAATTGTTAGCCATAAACCCTGCAACCGAAACAAACTGAAAAATTAAACCTGTAAGCCCGATAGCAAAACCAATGAGGCGAACTATTAGGGCGAATATACGATTTTGTGATAACATATTCCCTCCGTAATATAAAAACATTTGCGGCTAGAAAATTTTACAAACAATTTAGATATACGCTCGTTCTAGTCTGATTATTAGAGATTAAACAACTTTATCGCCTACAAATCCAATCCTATTCTGGTTGCCTTTGCAGTTCCGTCCAAAATAGACTTAATTGAATAACGACTGCTTGAAATGATAACTTGCGAGCCATTTTTAAGGGGTTCTTTGATATATTCCAGCTTGGCTTTTGCGCCTTGCGCGCCTTTTCTTGATGCGCCGTTGCAATGCCTTTGCAATTCCTCAACGTTTTCAATCAATTCGTAAATATCTTTTCCGTTAACCTTTTCAACCAAAGAATTAGGGTTGGACGGGTCACTCAATATGCCGTCGGTAGTTGATAATATTAGCAATGTTTTGCACTTTACTAGGCAAGCTATTTGACTTGCCGTTTCATCGTTGTCAACGCATTCTATAACTTTGCCATTTTTAGCTTTTATGCGGTTGATTTCTAGTTTTCTGGTTTCTTCATTACTTACGGCGTCATTGTAATTTATGATAGGTATTGCGTGTTGAGCGGGACAACGCAAAAGCATTTCAAACAAGTGCTTGCGTTTTTCAGTATCGTTAAAATGTTGATGTTCCACCAAGATTTGACGAACACAGTAACGACTGTCAATATACTGACGGTAAGTTTGCATAAGAATTGATTGTCCTTCACTAGAATAGTCGGTTTTATTTTCCTCATCGCTGCCTTGTAATTCTTTGCCTGTGCGTTTGATGTAATCTATTTTGCCGATTTCAGTCGCTCCTGACGTAACCCAAATGTAACCTGGGCGCAATTCGCGTGATAAACGGGCTATAATGTTATAGTTAATGTCGTGGTATTCTCGGTCAATAAGCGCCATTGAGCCTATTTTGCCGACTAATTCAATATCGAAACTTGCCATAATTGCATTTCTCCAAAGGTATAAATCTAATTTAGTATATCATTTTGCTAAAACAAACGCAATATATCTCAATGCAATTACTTGGATCAGAATTCGATTAGTTTTCAAAAGTTTTTTATATAATTGACTATTTTATATTATCCAAAGGTAATTTTGCCAATAAATTGCTCTTTTCTTAGAGTATTAAATATGGTATAATACATTTTATGGATAGGTATGAATTAGACAGACTTATGCAGCTTTTTCAACAAGGTGACGAAACTGCTTTTGAAGAAATTTACAACCAAACAAAAAAAGGGCTGTTTTCTTTTATACTTTCAATTTGCAAAAACTACCACACCGCAGAAGATATTATGCAAAACACTTATATTAGGGTAAGAAATTCCATAACGTCATACCAAATAGGCGGAAATCCGTTGGCTTGGATTTTCACCATAGGTAGAAACCTAACCATAAATGAGCTTAACCGCCAAAAACGAGAAGTTTTTTCAGACTTTTCAGACGGAAACATTGGCGGACAATACGTTCTTGACGACCAACTTCAAAGCCCAATATTTGCAAAAATGGCAAAAGTTTTGTCTGAGGACGAACTTCAACTTGTCACCTTGCACCTTATTTCAGGCTTTAAGCACAGAGAAATAGCCGAAATGTGCAACAAACCTTTGGGAACTGTGCTTTGGGCGTACAGAAACGCTTTGAATAAAGTAAAAAAAGTTTTGGAGAAGGAGGGAAACGGTGAAAATTAAAGATTTAGAAAAAAATATCAAGCAAGAAAGCGACAATTTTAACGTGCCTGACGTTTATCACAAAGTTAAAAAGACGCCTATAAGAAGTTTCTTCAAGGGACAAACGCCTTCAAAGTTCTTTAACAAAAGAGCTGTAATCTTTATGCTGAGTTTTTTGATGATAACCGTTATTATCCTTTCAGTTTTGCTTTTTGCAATATTTTCTGGCAAAAATACTGTACCTGAAAAGAGTTATTCGGTTGTAAATATCAGCGTAGAAAGCGGTGGCGTCATATCAAGTTACGTTCTTATTTGTGACAGCGACAACGATTTGCTTGGTGGCATAAACTTAACAACTGACAAGAAATTGAATAATCTTTCTACTTCAAAGGTCTTAGATTACGCATCAACACTCTTGCCAAAACACGAGAACGATGCGATTACGGTATGTGTACAAAGCACTTCAAAAACAGAATTTGGAATGAAATTGTTTGAAAACATCATCAACTCAGTTGTGGGTGCTTATGATGGGTTGAATTATACTTGCTCAACAAAAAACATGTGCAATGAAGCTAAAATCAATTCTATTGCATACGTAAACAGCAAATTAGGCGCAGGCACAATAGATTTGGACGATAATACTTATACTATATGTGAAAAATACTTAGAAATTATCAATTTACTTTGAAAATACGCAATTCCTTGGTATAATAACCTAATAAATCATTGAATTACGATAAACATAAATATAAATTAAACACGGACGGAGATTATGAAAAAGCTATTTCCAAAAATTATAATTATTATTTTGGTGTTAACACTAGGGTTGACTCTTGCCGCTTGCGATAATAGCAACGGAGGAAACTCAAATTCGGGCAACGAACAGTTGCCGTCAGCCACCTACACCGTAACCTTTGACTCCAATGGAGGCACAGACTTTTCTGCTTATAACACAACCGTTACTTACGGTGGCAAAATCTCAAAGCCTACGGCAGAGCCAACAAAAAAAGGTTATACTTTCAAATGGTGGTCTAAAAGCGGAAGCACAGACGAGTTCTTTTTTACACAAACAATAACCTCAAACACAACGCTTAAAGCTCAATATACTGCAAGAACTTACGAACACGAAACAGTAATGTATGAAGATAAGTACAGCACAGTTTTGGATACAACAAATTACAATTTCAAAGTTTACGCTGACAATTATACAACTTATCCAAGCGGGTTCCCTGTGAAGTCAGAATTTGATGCCCTGAAATCTCTGCCTATTGCCATATCTGTGCAAAAAGGTGGCACAGGCAGCACCTTCAATTTAGATGACTATTTTGTTTATTGGTATACTCTTGATGAAAATAACAAGGAAGTTCGTTATTCAACTTGGGCTTCCCGTCCAATTGATAGCACCTCAACGTTTGAAGTCAAAGAACTTAAAAAATATTCCGATAATATTCCAAAAATTTTATATGCAAAATGGCACTCTTGCTTGCCGTCTGTTGCAATAACTTTCAACAATGTGGAGGCTTCATATACTCCTGTCCACAACACAAAATATAACGATAATTTGAAAAACTTGACCGCGCCTACAAAGACTGGATATGAATTTAGTGGTTGGCAATATACAAGAACAAATGAAGACGGAACAACTTCACTTGTAGATTTGAACACAGAATTGGCTCTTACAGACGAAATTCTTGTCAAAAATACTGGCGACGACAACTATAATATCACTTTGACGGCAAAATGGAAACGTGACATTCATATAAATACGGTTACGGACTATTCTACAAAACTTTACTCACCTGTCATCAACTTATATTCTCAAATTGCGGCAACAACAGACAACGCAACGTTGCAAACTTTGAACGCTCAACTTGACGAATATCTTAAAGCTAATATAACAATCTACGGTGATTTAGACTTTGGTTACAGCAAATTCAAACCGCTGTTTTCAAAAGATTATCCGTTCAAAGGCACAATAAACGGAACTAAGGACACCGAAACAAACACTCGCTATAAAATCAGCAATGTCACCATTGAAGACTACGACAGCTTATCTTTCTTCGGATACGTTTCTGGCAAAATAAGCAATTTAGACTTTGCAAATGTAAAATTCTCGTTTACTCAAAAAGATGGTGCTTATGCGAAAACTGCTTACGTTGCTCCTGTTGTGACCGCACTTTTAAGCGGCGGAATAATTGAAAATTGTAATGTGGTGTACAATTCTGACTTATCACTATCTTTTAACAATGAAATAGTTTTTGGCGGAATTGCAGCTTCAACATTTGCAACAAAAATTTTCAATGGCACGTTTAACTACAACAATATAACTATAAAGGCGGATACTGCAAGTATCGGCGGAATTGTTGGAATTTGCCAATATTCCTATGGTACGTCTGAAAGCGGAAATATCGACAAATGCTCGGTTCAAGGCAATGAAATCAAAGTTATAGCCACCAAAAACGCAAACGTAGGTGGTGTTGCAGCTATGTTGCTAAGCGGTGGAAGCGTAACAAGAACGTCTTTTACAGGAACATTGAAAGTTGATGCTTATTCGGCTAATGTCGGCGGAATTGCTGCAAGCGCGATTGGCGAAATTACAAACAGTTACTCAAAAGCAATTATAGCCGTTGACAAAGTTAAAGGCACGGCTTACGTTGGTGGTATTGTTGGCAAAATGGACTATATCGAATCAAACATTGCAGTCCGCATATATAGATGCTACGCAGCAGAAGGAACAATCAACGTCAACGTTTCAGATAAAGGCAAAGCATACGTTGCTGGCATTATCGGATATGCCTACAAAGGTAAAATTGAATATTCTTTCAGCTTGATAAACTTTATCGACGTCAAATCTTATAACGCTTCTGGCACGTTGAATAGCCTTGAAGACGCTGCAAAACTTGTAAAAATAGGTTTCTTGTATGCAAAGTCCGAACTTGCAAATAACACTTCTACTATCAACAAAGTATTCTATGAACCAAACGTCATAATCAAGCTAAACAACAATCAGTATAGTTATACAGTAGAAGGCACAACAGGCACTGAAAACTTTGCCATTGACCGTACAGGCGACTACAAAGCGGTGTCAGAAATCAAAGTTGCAACCTTCTATAAGAGTACGCTTGGTTTTACAGATGCAATATGGATTATGCTTGACGGCTCATTGCCTACGCTGAAATAATACGTAAACGGCAATTTGCCCAAAACAACAACAAACAAAAAAACAGCTCTTCAGCTGTTTTTTTGTTTGTTCTTTTATACAGTTACAAATTTATGGCTTCTTAACCGTCAATTTCCTTGATTGTTATTTAGAACGTTACAAACTTTTTAACTAGATATTACACATCTTTTTAATTAGACGTATACCAATATGCTGATTAGCTATCACACATCACTAAGAGGCATTTGCAAATCTGTTGATTAGCTATTACACTTCATAAAGAGGTATTTACTAGTCTGTTGATTAGTTATTACACTTCATTTATCATTTAATATGTATTTGCAAACCATTTAAGAGGTATTTACATATTTGATGATAGTTAGCACGTTACAACATTCTCAACTTAAGCTCATAGCCGTATATCGACTTATATAATCTGAGTAAAATTGTAGCTTGAAATGCGTAAGCCTTCATTTATATTTTTCGGTAAGTAAATAATTGTTAAAGGAATAAACTTCGTTAACGCCTTTTTATTTTATATTCACAAACTTACGTCATACCATAAACGTTAGCAACCAACTTCACACAAATGCTTTTATCTACAAAAAAAGCAACGCTTTTTAAGCGTTGCTTAATTTTATATTTTATTTTGTTGAATTATTTTGCGCTCTTTTCTTCTTGTTCTGCAATTTTGTCAACAACTCGCAAAATTACGTCAAGTCCCATATGTACGGTGTCAACTTCAAATCTTTCTGCAACGTCTTTCCAAGTGTGATAATATTCTGCAATTACTGGGTTTTGAGCAGCAAAAGTTATTGTACGCACACCCGCGCGCTTCATAGGAGTAGAGTCGCAACCACCAACTGGGTTAACAATGTTACCTGGTTTTTCAATTCCTGCTTCACGCATTGACTCCAAGAACATTCTTTCCATATCCTTGTCAAAACGTGTAAATTGCCAAGTGTCTCCGTGAACGACCTCAAAAAAATCTTTATCTGCAATAGAGTCAATGTTAATGTTCCAAACGTTATCAAGCATACCGTCGTTTTTATGTTTTTTGACAAACGCCATAGAACCACGCAAACCTGCTTCTTCTGAACCGCAATTCAAGCAAACGATACGACAGTTTTTAGGCATTTTGTCGGGGTTTTCTTTGAAATACTTTGTTGCTGTGTATGTAAGAGCAATACCTGTTGCATTGTCCATAGCGCCACGGCTTGCGACGTCTGGGTTTTTGTCGCACCACATAGTAATCATATATATTCCAGGCACAAAAATCATTGTTAAGAAACTGAGCGCAATGTACCAAGCACGTCTATTTGCTACATAAAGCTCATAGTTTGAATTAAAATTGCCAAAAACTGCTTCTGGATTGATTGCCACAACAATACCAATTATTGAAACTATTGTAAGAAACAACATTCCAACAATTCCCCAAGCCATTTTTGGAATTACAGTATTTGGGTTGGTTGCAGAATGTTTCCAGTTCCAACTTGTATCCATATGACCTGACAAAACGATTGTATAATCATATTTTTTGTCTTTTGGCAATAGTTCTGCGTAAACGTTTTGAGAGAGTTCTTGCTTAAACATTGGGTCAAACCAAGTTTTATAAAGGAATACGCTGCAAATGAGCCAAGTCCAAGTCATAAGCAACAAACCAAAAACTGCAACCCAAACGTATGCAGTTAAAAAGCTGAAAAAAACCAGAGCACAACAAATCAATCCTACCCAACCAGCGTAAGGAATGCCACCAATACTTGAACGTGGTGAAACGATAAATTCTTCTTTTACTGGATTAAGACCAATTTTTTTGAGCTTGTCCGCCATAAGATTGGCAAACTTTTTCTCACCAGCCGAACCTGGCAATCTTGAACCGACGTCATTTTGCGCTTCTTTTACAATATCGAACGCTTCGTCGGCATATTTTTTTAATTCCTGTCTCATTCTACCTCCTAAAAGCCTTATGGCTTTGTACCCTAATATACATTAGAACAGATATTCTGCCGATAATCAACAAACAAAATTGCATATTTGTCGATTTTCTCGCTTTGTTGATACTTATCTTATAACTTCAAGACCGCCCATATATTTACGCAAGACTTCTGGAATTGTCACCGAGCCGTCAGCATTTTGAAATTGTTCAACAATAGCAGGAATAAGTCTTGACGTTGCAAGTCCGCTTCCGTTTAAGGTGTGAACATAAGAAGGTTTTCCAGTTTTGCTGTCACGGAAACGTGTGTTGTTGCGTCTTGCTTGATAATCGTTTGCGTTGCTTACAGAACTGCATTCCTTATAAATACCCATACTTGGTATCCAAAGTTCAACGTCATAAGTTCTTGCCATCGACGCAGAGCAATCTCCAGCAGCCAATTTGCTTACTCTAAAATGCAAACCAAGTTTTTCAACAAGTCTTGACGCTTTGTCAACAAGCTCCTCAAACGCAACCATACTATGGTCGGGGTGCGCATATTGTACCATTTCAATTTTGTTGAATTGGTGTCCTCTTATCATACCTCTTTCTTCTGCGCGCGCGCTTCCAGCTTCCTTTCTAAAACAAGGCGAGTATGCAAAAAACTTCATAGGCAACTTGCTTTCGTCAATAATTTCACCCGAATACATATTTACCAAAGCAGTTTCAGCAGTAGGCAACATAAAACGATTGCGCTTCCTGTCCTCATCACAATCCAACCAATATACTTCATCGCTGAATTTTGGGAATTGTCCCGCTCCAAATCCGCAGTTGTAACCAAGTTGATAGGGTGGCAAAATAAATTCATAGCCGTCGCTTAAATGTTCGTCAACAAAGTAATTGAGCAATGCCCATTCAAGACGCGCGCCCAAACCACGGTATATCCAAAAGCCGTTTCCGCTTAGTTTTACACCGCGTTCGTAATCAATCAAGCCCAAGTCGTTGCAAATATCAACGTGATTTTTAAGAGCAAAATCGAACACAGGTTTTTCACCAACCATTTTGATGACTTTGTTGTTTTCCTTTTCGCCAGGCAATAAATCGGCATCGGGAATGTTAGGCATAATGGCAAGTGCATCGTTGATTTTTTCAATCAAAGCGTTGATTTCAGCGTCGCCCTCGGCAATTTCCTCACCAATTTTACGCATTTCAGCGAAAATTTCCTCAACAGGTTGTCCTGCCTTTTTTAGTTTAGGAATTTCAGCTGAAACTTTATTTCGTTTGGCTTTGAGCAATTCAATTTCTGAAATTTTTGCCTTTCTTGCATCGTCCCACGCGATTATATCGCTGAAATCAGCGTTATAACCTTTCTTTGCAAGCGCGTCAACGACGTCTTGCGTATTGTTCCTGATATTGATTAAGTCAAGCATACTTCCCTCTCAGCAAATAATATTTACCAATCTATTTGGCACAATTATAATTTTTTTAACCTCACCGTTAAGTTGTTCTTTTACGGCTTCTTTGGCTTGTTCCTCAATTTCTTGACGGCTTGCGTCCTTAGAAACCGATATTCTTGCCCTTACCTTAGAATTGATTTGAACAGCAAATTCAATTTCATCTCTAATCAATGCTTTCTCGTCAACTTTTGGAAAATCTTGATTAAATACGGAATAAGGTTGTCCCAACATTTCCCAAAGTTCCTCTGCAAAGTGTGGGGCAAAAGGCGCAATTAAAAGAACCAAGTCTTTAGCGCAATCTTTGTAGAAAATATTTTTCTTTGTGGTTTGCGTTTCATAAGCAAAAATTGCGTTTACATATTCCATCATTCTTGCAAGTGCAGTATTAAATGAGAATTGTTCCAAGCCTTCTGAAACGCCCTTTATGGTGTTATTTCTGACAAAGTTAAGTTCCTTTTCAGCTTTTCCAAGAGGCGCGTTTTCAAAGTTTAATTCATAACACTTTTTAACAATTCTTTCCATTCTATCAAAGAAACGGCTTATGCTGTCAAGTCCGTTTTCATTCCACGGACCACCCTCGATATAGTTGAAGCCAAACATAAGATAAACTCTGAAAATATCCGCTCCAGTTTTTGCTATGCTGTCATCGGGAGAAACTACGTTGCCCTTTGACTTTGACATTTTGTTACCGTCAGTACCCAAAATTATGCCTTGGTGAACCAACGACAGGAAAGGCTCATCAAAATTGAGATAGCCCATATCGCGCAACGCTTTTGTAAAAAATCTTGCGTAAAGCAAGTGCATACAAGCGTGTTCTGCTCCGCCTATATATTTATCGACAGGAAGCATTTTGTTTATCCAATCTGTATCAAAGGCTTTTTGGTTGTTTTTGTTGTCTGGATAACGCAAATAGTACCAACTTGAACACACAAACGTATCCAATGTATCTGGGTCACGACGTGCAGGCTTACCGCAAATCGGGCAAGTTACGTTCATAAAGTCCTCACACTTTTGAAGTGGAGAAACTCCGTCTGGGGTAAAGTTTACATTGTATGGTAAACGGACAGGCAAGTCGTTTTCTGGAACAGGAACGTCTCCGCAATGAGGGCAATGAATGATAGGAATAGGCGCGCCCCAATAACGTTGACGCGAAACCAACCAGTCGCGCAAACGATAATTCGTTTTGATTGCGCCTTTGCCAATGCTCTCCAACTTTTTGAGAACCGCTTGAATGCCGTCCTCTGTTGAAAGTCCGTCAAACTCTCCGCTGTTGCACATTACACCGCTTTCGCAGTAAGGTAAATCGTCAGGGCTTCCATCTGCGCTTTTGATAACTCTTTCAACAGGTAAACCGAGCTTTTGCGCAAACACGAAATCTCTGTCATCGTGAGCGGCTACGCCCATAACTGCGCCTGTGCCATAACTTGCTATGACGTAATCGGCAACCAAAATTGGAACTTCTCTGCCGTTTATCGGATTAATTGCGTACGCACCTGTCAGCACGCCAGTTTTTTCACGCGAGCTTGACATACGGTCAATTTCTGTGGATTGCGCGCTTTTAATTTTATATTCTTCAACTGCTTGCTTTTGTGAAGCAACAGTTATTTCATCAACCAAAGGATTTTCAGGCGCAAGAACAACGTAACTGACACCAAAAATTGTATCTGCGCGAGTTGTGAAAACTCTGAAACTCTTATCTGTTCCTTTTACAGCAAATTCAATTTCGCCACCGTAACTTCTGCCAATCCAGTTTTTTTGCATAAGTTTGGTTTTTTCTGGCCAATCAAGTTTGTCTAAGTCGTCAAGCAATTCATCTGCGTAGTCTGTAATCTTAAAGAACCATTGAGTAAGATTTTTTCTTACAACTGTTGAACCGCAACGCTCGCAAACACCGCCTTGAACTTGTTCGTTTGCAAGAACCGTATTGCAAGAAGGACACCAGTTTACAGGTGCTTCCTTACGATATGCCAAGCCGTGCTTATAGAGTTGTAAAAACATCCATTGCGTCCATTTGTAGTAATCGGGCATACAGGTTTTAATTTCATAATCCCAATCATAAGTTGCGCCGATTTTTTTAAGCTGTTCTTCCATTGTCGCAATATTTTTGAGCGTACTATCCTCAGGGTGAACACCTGTTTTTATTGCGTAGTTTTCGGCTGGCAAACCAAACGCGTCAAAGCCCATAGGCTGAAAAACTTCGTAACCTTGCATTCTTTTGAAACGCGCATAAGTGTCGGATGGTCCGTAATTGTACCAATGTCCAGCGTGCAACTTAGCCGCCGAAGGATAAGAAAACATTTCAAGAACGTAACATTTTTTATCTACTCTGTCACGATTAAACTTATAAAGCCCAGTTTCATTCCAAATTTTCTGCCATTTGCTTTCAATTTGCTTGTAGTCCATCATCTACTCCTCTTAGAGATTGATTTTATCACATAATATATATTAAATATCTTAATACTTAAACGTTTCAAAGTCAACGGATATGCCAACATCAATGCCCAATGAAAAACGATTTTTTGCCTAATTTTTTTAGATTTTCTCACACAATAAGATTGTTACAAAGGCTATTTGACAACAATCTTGTTAAGCTCCACCACAATATTGCCAATAGCACAAAACTTACGTTGCTAAAATACTTAAAACCAATCATCACTTTTTTTATATTGAAAGAAGATAAAAATGTGTTATAATGGACAAGCATTAAAAATATGAGGACAGCTATGTTTGTAACATTTGAAGGTTGTGAAGGCGTTGGAAAGTCCACACAACTTAAATTCGTAAAAGATTATATGGAAAGCACAGGTCAGAAAGCAGTATTTATACGCGAACCTGGCAGTACTGCCATTTCCGAACAAATCCGCAAGATAATTCTTGACACCGCAAACAAGGAAATGCACGACTTAACAGAAGCATTGCTTTATGCCGCAGCACGCGCTCAACTTGTGCAAGAAGTGATAAAACCCGCCCTTGAAAGAGGCGAGGTTGTAATATGCGACCGCTTTATTGACAGCTCAGTTGCATATCAAGGCTACGCAAGAAACCTAGGCGCAGAAAGAATTAAACAAATCAACAAATCTGCCTTGGACGGACTTATGCCAGACTTGACGGTTTTTATTGATTTACGCCCGTCGGAATCTTTCCGTATTCACCGTACAGAGGACAGAATTGAACTTGAAACAGCCGAATTCCACGACAAGGTTTATGAGGGCTATATTGCCGAAATGAAGGCTTCAAATGGTCGAATTGTACCAATAAAACCCGATTTAGATAAAAATGTGACAAAAGATAGAATAATAAACCTGTTGCAAAAAAAAGGAGTTTTGAAGTGAGCTTTACCACTTTTGAAGACGCCATAAAAGCCAGCAAGGCTTTCAATGTTTTCCTAAGTGATTTTCGTTTGGGATTAGGCCACGCATATATGTTGGTATCCCCAGACGATGAAATTGTTTCTGATTTTTTTTCGCTTGTTGCAATGACTGTGTTTTGCCAAACTCACACCGCCTGCGGTCAATGTTCGGGTTGTAGAACAGTTATGCACGGCAACCATTCAGACATTCAATATCTTAACCGTTCGCACGAAAAAATTAAGGTTGATGCAATCAAAGATTTGGTCAATTCCGTAATCATTCGACCTTTGGGCGAAAGAAAGTTGTATTTTGTAGAACGCGCCGACCTTATGACGGCAGAAGCACAAAATAAACTGCTTAAAACTTTGGAAGAGCCCCCCAAAGATGTATCAATATTTTTGGGAGTTGCAAACGAGTCAGCTATGCTTGACACCGTAAAATCTCGCTGTCGTGTGATTTATATGGATATTTTTTCACGTGAGACGGTGTTTTCTGTGCTAAAAAGTTTTGGCGTTGACGATAACAATGCTGAAATTGCGTCAGTTTGCTCAGAAGGCTTGCTTGGAAAAGCAAAACGTATTGCCCTATCCAAAGAATATACCGACATCTATAACTTCGCCGTCAACTTGCTTTTCAACTTAAAAAAAAGCGTAAATATCATAGAATTTGACGGCGCAGATGAAATACAAAAAAACGTAAACGTCTTTTTAGACGCGCTATCTCTTGTTTTAAGCGACCTATTAGCGCTGAAAACCAAAAGAGAAAACGCACTATCTGAAACAATAAAAGCACAACTTCAACCGCTTAAAAAATCTTTTTCGGAACGAGCGATTGCAAATATAATCATCAAAATAAACGAGGTCAGAAAAAAGCTAAGTTTGAACACAAATCTTACCGCTTGTGTTGACGACCTTTTCTTTTGTATATTGGAGGAAAAATTCAAATGGCAACCATAGTAGGCGTAAAATTCAAAAATACTGCAAAAACATATTATTTCAGTCCCAACGGTATAGAGTTTCAAGAAAACGACGGAGTTATTGTTGAAACGGCTAGGGGTATGGAATTTGGGACAATAACCATTCCAAACAAAGACGTTGACGACAAAGACATTGTTTCACCACTTAAACCTGTTTTGCGAAAGGCAACTGACGACGACGTAAAAAAAGTAGAAAAAAACCTTGTCGACCGTGAGCATGCGCTTAAAGTCATCAAAGAAAAAGTTGTTGAAATGAACCTTAATATGAAACTTGTAGAAGCAGAATACACTTTTGACCGTTCAAAATTGATTTTCTATTTTACCGCAGAAGGTAGAGTAGATTTCCGTGAACTTGTCAGAGCATTGGCATCTGTTTTTAAGGTAAGGATAGAGTTAAGGCAAATATACGAGCGTGACGACACAAAAATGAGAGGTGCGCTTGCGCCTTGCGGACGTCCTTGTTGTTGCACCACTCACCTTCCCGATTTTGAAAAGGTTTCAATCAAAATGGCAAAAGTTCAAGGGTTGTCGCTCAATCCTCAAAAAATAAGCGGGGTATGTGGCAGGCTTATGTGTTGTTTGAAATATGAAAACGATTACTACACCGAAGTCTTCAAACAAATGCCAAAATTAGGAAGCAAAGTCAAAACACAAGACGGCGAAGGTATTGTTGACAGCAACGATTTGATTAAGCAAACTGTTTGTGTAAAAATTCTTCAAAAGGACGGAAACTATGACTACCACACCTACAATTTGAAAGATTTGAAAGTCGGTGAGCGTCAATCTGCTGACGATATTGACAATATGCCAGATTCAGAGGAATAGAAATTCAATTTTCCCTTAAAAATTTCTTAGATTATAAGACTATACAAAATTTAGCGTATATGCTAAAATTACATCAAACTAAAAAAGGAGAGTTATTATGGCAAGAGTTATTTCAGACGAATGTATCAAATGTGGCGCTTGCGCCGATACTTGTCCTGTTGGTGCTATTTCAGAAGGCGATGACAAATTTGTTGTTGACGCAGCGCAATGCATTGACTGTGGCGCTTGTGAAGACGGTTGCCCCGTCGGAGCAATTTCCGAAGAATAAAAAAACGCACTCGAAAGAGTGCTTTTTTATTCTTATATAAAACCTTTCTGTTTGCGTTTATATGTTTCAAAAAGCATTTTAAGAATTGATTGTTTGTGTTATACTTTGATTGTGAAAACAAAAATTGCCACAAAACTTAAAGAAGCCATTTTACTATTCGCCATATTCTTCAAAATAGGGCTGTTTTCTTTTGGTGGCGGTTACGCTATGCTTACCTTAATTGAAAATGAGGTGGTAAACAAACGCAAATGGCTTTCTCACGCTGAACTTATGGACATTTTTGCTGTGGCAGAAAGCACTCCAGGCGCAATAGCAATCAACATTGCAACTTATATAGGCACAAAACAAGTTGGCATATTAGGCGGAATTTTTACAACGTTAGGCGTTGTTCTTCCATCTTTTTTGATTATTATTGGGTTAAGTTACGTTATTGCTTTGGTAAAAGATAATTTTTGGGTAAACTGCTTATTCAAAGGCATAAGGATTGGCGTTTTGGTTTTGATTGCAAAAGCTGTCGTTTCATTTTATAAGGATATAAAGAAAAATTTGTTTTCGTTTTTCTTGATTATATGCGCTTTCTTAATTGCGTTTTTAACAAAAATCAGCGTTATCTATATCATATTAGGTTCGGCAGTAATTTCTTCGTTTGCCGTCGCCTTAATCAACTACCGCAACCGCAAAATTTACCATATGTTTGGCACAAACCATTATTTCAGCGAATATCTACACCCCGACAACAATGCAGATGACCAAGTATATCGCCGTCTAAAGTCCCAAATACATTCTGAAAAAATTGACAGTTCAAACGACAACAACAAAACGTACATTATAAACAAATCAACAAGCCCAACTGCTTTGCATAAGCAAAATTGCTTTTCAAAACAAGATAACTCTGCAAAAGAAGATAACTTATTAGAAAAAGATAACTTTGCAAAAGAAGGCGGTTCAGTCAAGGAGGATAAGCTATGATAATTCTTGACTTGTTTTGGACATTCTTCAAAATTGGACTTTTTACCATAGGCGGTGGGCAAGCAATGATACCGCTTATTATGCGCGACGTTGTTGACAAAGGTTGGTTGACAGAAAACGTTCTTATTGATTTCATTGCCATTTCTGAAAGCACACCTGGACCATTTGCGATAAATATTGCCACGTATACAGGCATTGAAGTCTCTGGTTTTTTGGGCGCGTTTACAGCAACTTTAGGTGTAGTTTTGCCCTCACTTATAATTATAATGCTGGTGGTAAAACTCTTTTCAGGGCTTATGAAACGCAACTCTGTTCAACAAGTTTTTGTTGGAGTTCGCGCGTCTGTCACGGGTTTGCTAATATCCGTATTTTTAACGTTGTCGCTGACTATGTTGTTTGGAATTTCATCAATTTGGCAAGCTCAAAACGCAAAAGTTGATTATATAGGAATATGCCTTTTTGCCATAGTTTTTGGCTTTTCATTTGTTAGAATAAAAGGCAAAAAATTGCCCCCTATCTTGATAATTTTGATGTCTGCTTTGCTAGGAATTTTGGCGTATGGATTTATACCAACCTAAAAATTTAGTAAAATTAAAGCATTTTTATTAACAAAATATTGCAAAGTTTGATTTTTGTTGCATATTGCTTAATCAACATAAAAATACTTTTATTATGTTAAAAAGACATATTAAAGTCTTGATTTGGTCAAATTAGGAAATCAGTTTAATAAAAATCCGCGAATTTATTATTTTCAAATTTTGTTGTTTTTAGATTTCAATTTGTCATTCTCTTCTTAAAAAATTCACACATTGCATTGTTGACTGTTTTGGAATCTTGCCAAAACGGCTCGAGTACGTTGAAAACGTGGGTGAGTTTATTGTGGCTTTGCAACTTGTCAAAAAAGTAAAGCTCTGTATCGATACCTTCATTCTTTAGTTTTGAATACGTCCTCAAAGTTTCACCTTTTAACATATCGCCGTAATTTGAAGTAAGAAAACACGGACATATATTTTTTGACAAGCAGTTGTCAAAATCATAATATTTTGTTATTTCTCGATTTTTATATCCCTTGCCAAAAACGTCGTTAAAATACGCAGTCATTCCGATTTTTTTTGAAAAACTATACGGATTAAAACACGCGCATATAAACCCCCCTGCTTTAACGTTGAAATTGATTTCTTTCCCAAATTTGCTTCTTAAGTTTTCATCTGCTGCCATAGCGCAAATGATTGACGCGATATGTCCGCCTGCGCTGTCACCCGTAATAAAACAATTATCGAAATCTAAGTTAAACGTTTCAGAACGTTCTTTCAAATAATTTATTGCGTCAATAACGTCTGAAAGCTGTGTTTCAAACGTTGCTTCTGGTGATATACGATAACTTAGCGACGCAACTGCAAAACAATTTTTCGAAAGTTCCATACAAAAATATTTGTTTAATTCCTTGTCGCCATAATACCAACCGCCACCGTGAACATTAATAATTATAGGCAATTTTTGCTTTGCAAGTTCCTCTGGACGGTATATGTCTAATTTGTGAAAAGCATGTCCATCGGGCAAATATTCAACGTTAATCTCCTCGTTTACGTCTTGGGGATATTGTTGCGACTCTATGCGTTTTTGGTCGCTTGTCTTGACAATTTTGTTCCAAAATATATCTATAATTTTTTTCATAATTTAAGGATAATACTTTATTTCGTCATTTTCAAGTCCGTATATTTTCATTAAGAAGGTTAGGCAAAACATATAAGTCGCTTGCAAAAAGTTATAGTATAAACTATAATTATCTAATACGAAAATGCAAAGGAGAAACCGTTATGGTAATGTCAGAGTTGTTTGGTAGTATGGTTTTCAGCGACAGCATTATGAAAGACCGCCTTCCAAAAGCCACGTATGATGAATTTAGAGCCTGCTGTGCCGAAGATAGACCTTTATCTTTGGAAATTGCAAATGTCATTGCTAGCGCAATGAAAGATTGGGCTATGGAAAAAGGAGTGACTCACTTCACTCATTGGTTTCAACCTATGACAGGCATTACCGCAGAAAAGCACGACTCTTTTATTACGCCAGCAAAAAATGGCGCAGTAATTATGGAGTTCAGCGGAAAAGAGTTAATAAAAGGTGAACCTGATGCAAGTTCATTCCCGTCTGGCGGACTTAGAGCAACTTTTGAGGCCCGTGGTTATACTGCTTGGGACCCAACCTCAAATGCTTTTATAAAAGACGGAATTTTGTGTATTCCAACAGCTTTCTGCTCATATAATGGATATGCTTTGGATAAAAAAACACCTTTGCTCCGTTCAATGGAAGCCATAAAGAAACAAGGAAAGCGTTTACTTGATTTGTTTTCAAGAACAGATGAAACTTTGACTGTTACGGTCGGCGCAGAACAGGAATATTTTTTGGTCGACTCGGAAATGTTTCAAAAACGTAGAGATTTGTTCTATACAGGTCGTACGCTTTTTGGTGCAAAAGCTCCAAAGGGTCAAGAATTAAACGACCACTATTTCGGAGCTATCAAGCCACGTGTTGCGTCTTATATGAAAGAGCTTGACGAGGAACTTTGGAAACTCGGTATCCTTGCAAAAACAAAGCACAATGAAGCAGCTCCTGCTCAGCACGAACTTGCGTCAATATATACGCCTGTCAACATCTCCACCGACCAAAACCAACTCACTATGGAATTGATGAAAAAGGTTGCTCGCCGTCACGGTATGACTTGCCTTTTGCACGAAAAACCATTTGAAGGCATAAACGGAAGCGGAAAACACAACAACTGGTCACTTTGCACAAATTTAGGAAACAACCTTTTTGAACCAGGAAAAAGCCCTGAAGATAATGCTTTCTTCTTGCTTATGTTGGCAGCTGTTATTTCATCAACAGATAAATACCAAGATTTGCTGAGAATAAGCATAGCAAGTGCTGGCAACGACCACCGTTTGGGTGCAGGCGAAGCTCCTCCCGCAATCATAAGCATATTTTTGGGTGAGGAACTTACGTCTATTTTGCAAGCAATAGCAGATGAAAAAGCGTATAGCAAACGCGCAAACAACGACATAAAATTAGGCGTTCATGTTTTGCCAAAGTTCTCTATGGACTCCACAGATAGAAACCGTACGTCACCTTTTGCTTTCACAGGAAACAAATTTGAGTTCCGTATGCCAGGCTCTGCGATTTCAATTGCTTGCATAAATATGATTCTTAACACCATAATCGCCGATGAGTTTATGGAATTTGCCGACGAACTCGAAAAAACAAACGATTTGAATTTAGGAATAAAAAAGATTATACGTCGAGTTATGCGCGACCACGGCAGAATAATTTTCAACGGAAACAATTATTCCGAACAATGGGTTGTTGAAGCAAAATCAAGAGGACTTTTGAACTTGCCATCAACTATGGATGCGCTTCCATTGTATTCATCAGAAAAGAATATTGCAGTGTTTGCAAGACAAAAAGTTCTAAGTCAAGTTGAAATTAAAAGTCGTCAAGAAATTCTTATTGAAAACTATTGCAAACTTATCAACATTGAAGCAAACACAATGCTTGACATAACTGACAAGTATTTAATTCCAGCCGTTGTAAGTTATATCAAACAACTTGCATCAACCGCAAATCAAATGAGTGAGTTAGGTGTTCATTCCAAGACAGTAATTGACAAAATAATTTTGCTCAACGACCTATTGGATAAAGCAGAAGCAGAAGTTGTTACGCTCCGTAAATTTACAGAAAAAGCACATTCATTCGGTTCAGACGAAAATGCAGGCTTAACTTATCAAAATGAAGTTCTTCCAAGTATGAAAAAACTACGTGCAATTTGCGACAAAATGGAATTAAACACAGCAAAGAAATATTGGCCATTCCCTTCATACGGCGATTTGCTTTTCTCAGTATATTAAGATTAAAAAGTCAAATAACAATACGAAAGCGTGTATAAAATTTATGCACGCTTTTTTAATTGCCAAGCTGTTTACACCTTTGACGTACCGCAAGGGGCGACGCCCCTTGAAATGCAGACTTGAACGGCCTTTCGTTTGTACGCTAGCCACCAAAAAATCTGTTCTGCGGACAAAGTCGCAGTTTTTGGGGGCAAGTGGCATAATTCTACACGTCACTTATGAGTGAAATCTGCCTCCCTTCCCACACGGTTGAAGCGATAGCGGAGCAAGTGGGGGAAGGGCTTGGGGTTAGGGGTATTTTATTCTTGAATATTCGTGGTACTTCGCTATACGCTCGTTCCATCTTCAAAAATTCTGCTCAAATACTTCGTATTTTCGTTAATAATCCCAAAGGGAGCAATTTTTCACAAGTGAATTTGCTCCCTTTGGGATTATTAAGCACTACGTGCTTTTCAGAATTTTTGAAGTGGTCGGAGTGGCGAGATTCGAACTCGCGGCCTTACGGTCCCGAACCGTACGCGCTACCAAACTGCGCTACACCCCGATTTATACTTTTGGTTGTAGTTTACCTTTCATTCTTTTCTGCACCACTATACTTCTTTGGTAGTGCGCTAGGTATAGCTCTTGCGTCACTCGCATAGCAGCTACCAAACTGCGCTACACCCCGATTTATACTTTTTGTCTGTTGTTTATCTTTACTCGTTTTTGCAGTATTTGCAACGTGTAAATTGGTCTTAACAAAATTTGTTCATACAAATAAGCATAAAAGAGTATATTATATTTAATTTGTTTTTGCAATCAATTTTTGAAATCTAAATCATTATTGAAAATTTATGCTACTCAGTTGACATTTTATAAGGTTTTTATTACTATTA
>CAZQGE010000016.1:19971-26923 GCA_964592815.1 uncultured Bacteroidaceae bacterium
TGTAAACTTAGTTTTATGAATTTTCTTGCAATAATAATACAACAACTGTTATATGTATATTTTTTTAGGAGACATAATAAATGAAGTCGGTTTCAATATCACTTAATATGGCGGAAGCTGTAAAAAAATTTGTTAACATTACGGCAAAATATGACTATGATATGGCGTTGAGAAGCGGAAAATACGTTGTAGATGCAAAATCTATTTTGGGTATTTTTAGTTTGGATTTGGGGGCGCCGATAACTTTGGAAATTATGAACGAAGATTGCGATGATATTATTCAAGAATTAACTCCGTTTATTACAAAGTAATGCACTTTATTAAAAGCAATTAAAAAGCGGTTTGCATTTAGCAAACCGCTTTTTACGTTTCAATTTTATTTTAGAACATAAATACAAATAATGCGGCGCAAATTATTCCAATCAACATACTAGCAGCAGGGACTCTGCCTTCTTCCATCAAAGTTGCCTCGGGCAGTATCTCGCAAAATGTTACGTATAACATTGCTCCGCCAGCAAGCCCCATACATACACCAACAGCAATATCGTTTATGCCACCAATTGCTATACCAAGTAAAGCACCAAATACAGTTGCGGCACCTGCGAGCGTTGTCAACAAAATTGTTTTGAACGCTCCTACACCACCACTTGCCAAAGGTGCTGAAATTGCCATTCCTTCTGGTATATTATGTACGGCAAGAATGATTGCAATTATAATTCCCATTTTCAAGTCGGCAGCTCCGCTTGCGCCTATTGCCATACCCTCAGGAAAATTATGTAGTGCGATTGCAACCAACATAATAATGCCAGCCTTCATCAAACTTTTACGGTTTTGAGCAGCATCACGACTCTCATTTGATATGTCTTTTGCTTCCAAAATTTTTGTTTCGTGGTGAAGTTCCGCAAGTTGTTTGTGAGTGCTACGCATATTTTCTAGCACGTCAAGCAACTTGTTAAGCAAATAAATAACGAGCATTCCAACAGACAGCGAAAGTATGCTGATAAGAATGCCTGCTTGTGAAAATTGAATGTTACCTTGTGAGCTTTTTACAGACTCAGGCAACATATCGAAACATACAACGCCAACCATAACACCGCCAGCAAAACTTAAAACACGCCCCATAACTTTGTTGCCCTTTCCTTTAAGCATAACTCCGATTATTCCGCCAAAACCAGTACCAACTACCCCTGCAACCAGCGAAAGAATCACAAGCAAAGTGTTATTATCCATCAATATCTCCTTTAATAAAGCAAGTTTACAACATAAATACTCATAAAACAAGCGTTTTATTGACATAAAATATAGCTTATGATATTCTAATTTTATGTTTGAGTATTATATTACAACAGACCAAACTGCTGATTTCCCGCAATCACTTTATGAAGATAATTTCTTTATTATTCCTATGTCCTATACAATTGACGGAATAATTTATGACGGAAAAACCGTGCCTTATCTTAGTTCAGACAAATTTTACGAATATATGGCAGAAGGCAAACTTTCAAAGACGACTATGGTGACAGACGACGACGCCTACAAATTTTTCCGTGCGTTGCTATTGAACAAAAAAGACGTCTTGCATATTGCTTTTTCATCTGCGCTCTCGGGCTGTTATCAGAGTTATCTTAATGCTCAAAAAAGGCTAATTTCAGAATTTCCAAACCAAAAACTTGTCATCATTGACAGTAAGGGCGCATCAATCGGAGAAGGACTTTTGTGCTACTATGCCCTACAAAAACGAGAAAGCGGAGCGACTATCTCTGACAACGCAATTTATTTGAATGAACTCAGAGAACATATTGGACATTCGTTTACAGTTGACGACATATACCATTTGTTTAGAGGCGGACGTATCACAAAAAATCAAGCTATTGTTGGTTCTGTCGTCAAAATCAAACCTGTCCTTACCGTAAACAAAGCAGGCGAACTTGTGCATACAAACAATGCAATCGGCAGAAGAATTGCAATGCGTATGCTCATCGATAAAATGCTTGTTAAAAGTAATAATATAAATAACGAACTAATTATAATTGGCCACGGCGCGTGCATTGACGATGCCGTAACCCTGAAAAGAATGCTGTTGGAAGTTATGCCAAACACAAAAATTGTTGTCACCGAAATTGGTGAAGTTATTGGTTCGCATTGTGGCAAAGGTATGTTGGCTATGACTTATCTCTCAAAAGATAAAACCCCAACAATTAAGTAAATTTGTATAAATCAAAGGTTTAACTTGTCATAATAATCACTTAAACCGCCTTTTAAGTAGCAATCTGCATAAACTTTGAATGTAAATTTTCCCAAAATCTTCTTTATGTAATATTCTTGCCATTGTTTTTGCATACTAAAAATATGACAAAAGGACGAGGAATTTTTAGGCATAGATTAAATATCGCATTTATTCTTATAACTACGCTTCTGCTTGCATATAATTTTGCATACGTCATAAAGGAGTGCAGTATGGAGAATATATCTTTTGCCGAAACCCCGTCCTTTCGTCTTATCGCAAAATTTTCAACCTATTACGGAGAAAGTTCCGACTCGCGGAAACACAACGTCGCCTTAGCGTCATCAAAGATTAACGGCTTAACGTTGTACCCTGAAGAAGAGTTTTCATTCAATGATACAGTAGGCAAAAGAAGCAAAGAAAACGGTTTTCAAAGTGCGTTTATAATTTCACAAGGTAAATTTGTCGAGGGAACAGGAGGTGGAGTTTGTCAAGTATCTACGACGCTTTACAACTGCGCTTTGCTTGCCAACTTAACAATCACTTGCGTTCACCCGCACTCTCTTGCGGTGAGTTACGTCGCGCCTTCATTTGACGCTATGGTGTCATCTGTCAGCGATTTGCGTTTTGTAAACAGTTTGTCTGCGCCAATAACAATCAAATGCGTTGCGGACGGTAAATTTTTGAAATTTGAGATATATGGTCACGAGCAGTTTAACATAAGACGCAGGTATGAAAAAGTAGCTGTCATTCCATATCAAACGACTTACGTAGAAGATAGTTCTATGCAAGAAAATCAACGGATAATTGACACGCACGGCATAGACGGCTTTCAATCTAAAGGTTATCTTGATTACTATCAAAATAAAAAACTTGTAAAGACTGTGCAAATTCGCTCTGACAAGTATCAGCCTCTTAATTGCATCATTTTGACGGGCAAGAAGCCAGAATTAAAACCTGAAAATAAACAAATATCTCAGTAAAAAAACTAACTTATCAAACTCCTTATGTCATCTATCTTGACTTGCCGTCAATTTTCATTATAATATTAAGATAATAAGGAGCGTGTATATGAACTATTTGGATACATACAATAATTGGCTCAACTCAAACGAACTTACCCCAACCCAAAAGGACGAATTGAAAAACCTTTCTGACGGCGAAATTAAAGAACGCTTTTATACAGATTTGGAATTTGGCACAGCCGGAATGCGTGGGATGATTGAACTCGGCACAAACAGAATGAATATTTATGCTGTTAGGCGCGCAACAAAAGGACTTGCTGAATACGTCAAAACTTTGGGCAAAAGCGCAATGAAACAAGGCATTGTAATTTCTTATGATACAAGACGTTGTTCAAGCGAATTTGCCATTGAAACTGCAAAAGTGCTTTCTGCAAACGGCATAAACTCTTATATATTTGAAGACGTACGCCCTGTGCCTATATGCTCGTTTGCCATACGCAACCTTAATGCAGTCGGCGCTATTATGATTACCGCATCACACAACCCTAAAATTTATAACGGATATAAAGTTTATGGTGAAGACGGTGCGCAAATGTCACCAGAGGCAACTGACATTGTTGTAAAATTTATTGAAAAAACTGAATATTTCAACATTAAAACAGCTACATTGAACGTTTCTGCCAAAGACATAAAAGGAAAAGATAACTTTAAGCTAGACGAGTTTATAACTGTAATAGGAAATAGCGTTGACGAACAATATTTTGAAGCAATCGAAAAGTTGTCGTTATCTCCTGACGCAGTCAAAGAATACGGAAATAAAGTTAAAATTGTTTACACCCCTATTCACGGCAGCGGATATATGCCCGTAACAACCATATTAAAGCGTATGAATATCGCTGTAAGCGTGGTAAAAGAGCAAGCCGAGCCTGACACGGAGTTCTCTACTGTGCGCGTTCCGAACCCAGAGGAAGCTGACACTTTGAAACTTGGTGTTGAGCTTGCAGACAAAATCGGTAGTGACATTGTAATTGGAACAGACCCTGACGCAGACAGAATTGGAATTGCAATCCGTGATAACAACGGCAATTTTGTTTTGTTAAACGGAAACCAAACGGGAACTTTGATTGCAGACTACATTATGAAGCGAAAACAAGCGGAAGGTGTTTTGCCGTCAAACGGAGCTTTGGTAAAGACCATTGTTACGACCGAACTAGCCACAAAAGTTGCTGAAAGTTATGGAGTAAAAACTTTTGACGTTTTAACTGGCTTTAAGTTTATCGGTGAAAAAATTAAGGAATGGGAAACTACTGGCGAATACACTTACGTTTACGGCTTTGAAGAAAGCTACGGCTCGCTTGTTGGAACACACGCAAGGGATAAAGATGCGGTTGTTGCAAGTATGATTTTTGCCGAAATGGTTTGCTACTACGAAAGCGTCAACCAAAGCGTTTATTCCGTACTTCAAAATTTATACAAAAAATTTGGCTATTTTGTGGAGAGTTCGACTTCTGTTGGATACAGCGGAATTGATGGAATGGATAAAATGAAAGGGATTATGCTTAAACTACGTCAAACAAACTTTTCGGAAATTGCAGGCGTAAAAGTTATTGCAAAAAGCGACTTTGTGGACGGTATAACCTATAAAGCCAACGGCGAAACTGAAAAAATTGTTTTGCCAAAAACAAACGCATTAAAATTGTTTTTGGAGAAAGGCGATTGGATATGTGTAAGGCCAAGCGGAACTGAACCAAAGTTAAAGTTTTACGTTGCAACATCCAAAGCGTCGCAATCTGAGGCAAATGAAAAAGCCAAAGGATATCTCGCTTTTATGAAGGACTTAGCCAAATAATTGTTGCAATTTGAAACGTTTACAAAAACGCATTAACGTGAATTGAAATAATTTACAAAAAAGCCACAAAATTGTGGCTTTTTTTAATAAACTTTTAGTGCCTTTTGCGTGCGTTTGTCAAGTTCAAAAATAAAATCTTTGTCCTCGTCTCCGTGGAAATCGCTTCCACCCGTCGGCAAAAGTCCAAATCGCGTTGCAAGCGCGCTTAATGCCAATTTGTCTGCGTCTGTATGGCTTGGGTAATTGACTTCAAGTCCATTCAAACCAAATTTTTTTAGCCCTTCAAGCAAACCTGCCAACCTACCGTCAGCCAAATATTTTTTTGGGTGCGCTACACTTGAAAACCCACCATATTTTTTTATTAGGTTTACCGCCTCAACAGGAGCAAGTCGCCTAGCGACAGTAAATGCTTTTCCGTTTACTCCCAAGTATTTGTCAAACGCTGAGCATATATCACTTACGTATTGTTGCTTGACCATCTGCCTTGCAACATTCATTCTGCCAAGCCCTTCAGATGAGTAGTCCAAATCAAGATTAACACCAAGTTTGTCAAGTTTTTCACCAAGCATCAAATTTCTTTCTGTTCTCATTTCCTTAATGTTTTCAAGTTCGGCTAAAAAGTCTTTGTTGCGGTAATCTATGTTATACCCCAAAATATGAATTTCACAAATTGAATAGGTTGAAAATTCTATTCCATTGACAAATTGAATTCCGCAGTTTAAGCATTCTTTGCGAGCTTCCTCAATTCCGTCAATCGTATCGTGGTCCGTAACGGATATCAATTCCAATCCGCACTTTTTAGCCCAATCCACAACACTTTTTGGCGACATTGAACCGTCTGACGCCGTGGTATGCAAATGCAAATCGGTCTTCATATCAATTTTCTCCACTATCTGACAATGGCAAATATTCTTCTAACAGATTATCGTCATTTTCATCTGAACTTAATCCGCTGACTTTGTCAAGTTTACGTCTTATAATTTCAGTTCGCTTATCCGCTTCATCAATTCCGTTTTGGACTTGCTCCAAACGCTTTTTGGTTGCTTGCAACATTTGGCTGAATTTGTTGAAGTCCTTGATGAAGGCTTGCAACAACTTCCCAATTTCCGTGCTGCGCTTTTCGATAGCAATGCTTCTGAACCCCATTTGCAAGCTGTTTAGTAAAGCCGCTATTGTTGTAGGCCCACAAATTACTACTCTATATTCGTTTTGCAAGTTCTCAATCAAACCATCAATTTTGACAACTTCTGCATACAAGCCTTCAATTGGCAAGTACATAACTGCAAAATCTGTTGTTGTGGGTGGAATAATATATTTATTTCTTATCGACATGGCCTCTTGTTTTATTCTGCGTTCAACAGCTTTTCTAGCACTATCCACGCCGTCTTTGTCGCCGTTTTCACTCGCTTCCACCAGCCTTTGGTAGTCTTCAAGTGGGCATTTAGAGTCTATTGGCAAATAAACTGTGCCGTCACCTTTCCCAGGCAATTTGATTGCAAAATCCACCATTTCTGTGCTTTTTGGTGTCAACATTAACTGCTTTTCATATTGCTCTCTTGTAAGTATTTGCGACAAAAGATTGTCAAGAGCAACTTCACCCCAAGTTCCTCTCGTCTTTACATTGTTGAAAATTCCTTTCAAGTCGTTTACGCCTTTTTGCAAGTTTTGCAAGTCGGCAAAACTCTTTGTTATTTCTTCAAGTCGCGAGCCTACAATTTTGAAGGATTGGTTGAAACGTTGGTCAAGAGTGCTTGACAATTTTTCGTCAACAGTTTCACGCATTTTTTCAAGCTGAACGACGTTTTCCGCTCTCATATCCGTTATGCTCTTGTTAGTTTCAGCACGCATATCCGCAATATTTTTTGTGAGTTCAACACGGTTGTCCGTTAAGGTTTTTATGTTGTCAGCAGTCAT
>CAZQGE010000017.1:0-25879 GCA_964592815.1 uncultured Bacteroidaceae bacterium
AACTTTTGTTATAATTATAATATATTATATTATTGTTAAAATATATAAACTGCTAATATAAAATTATGGAGGAAAAATGGAAGAAATTAAACACAGCTACGGAGCGCAAGATATACAAGTTCTTGAAGGCCTTGACCCAGTTAGGAAACGTCCTGGAATGTATATCGGTTCAACAGATGCCCGAGGCTTACACCATTTGGTGACCGAGGTTGTAGATAATTCCATAGACGAAGCGTTGGCTGGATACTGCACGCGCATAACGGTGGAAGTTTTAAGTGACGGCGCAGTAAGAGTGTCGGATAACGGTAGAGGTATTCCTACTGGCATAATCGAAAAAGAAGGCAAATCAGCCGTGGAAGTTGTTCTTACAAAGCTCCACGCAGGCGGAAAATTTGGTAACGGCGGTTATAAGATTTCAGGCGGTCTTCACGGGGTCGGCGTATCTTGCGTAAACGCGCTTTCTGAATGGATGGTGGCGGAAGTAAAACAAAATGGTCAAGTGTTCCGCATTCGCTTTAACAGAGGTGTTGCAGAAAGACCGTTAAGCGTTGTTGGCGAGACGAATGAAACTGGAACGACGGTTACGTTTTATCCAGACCCTCAAATTTTTGAAACTCTGGACTTTAACTATGACACAATGAAAACTCGTTTGAGAGAACTCGCTTACTTAAACAAAGGTTTGATTATCGACATAGCAGACCACAGAGCCGAACGTGAAAGAAAAGAAACTTTTTGTTATGAAGGCGGTATAGTATCGTTTGTTGAAAGTTTGAACAAAAACCACGATACAATTTTCCCTGAGGTTATTTACTTTGACGCAAAATACGTAGATAGCGAAATTGAAGTTGCAATGCAATATAACGACAGTTACTCTGAAACTATTTTGGCTTTTGCAAACAACATCAACACCGAGGAGGGCGGAACTCACCTTGACGGCTTTAAGACGTCTATAACGAAAGTTATCAACGATTACGGCAAGAAGATGGGAATTCTGAAAGAAAGCGACAAATTGAGCGGTGAGGACGTCAGAGAAGGTCTTTGTGCTGTCATCTCCGTAAAACTTGCCGAACCTCAGTTTGAAGGACAAACAAAAACCAAACTTGGCAACAGCAGTATGCGCGCGGCTGTTTCAAAAAGCATAACGGACGGATTTGGCTCGTACCTTGAAGAACACCCCAAGGAAGCCAAAGAGTTGATATTGAAAACAATAACGGCGCAGAGGGCACGAGAAGCCGCCAGAATGGCAAGAGAAACTGCCAGACGAAAGAGTGCGCTTGAAAGCACGACTTTGCCAGGCAAACTTGCAGATTGCACGGATAAAGACCCAAAGTGTTGCGAAATTTATTTGGTTGAGGGAGATAGTGCAGGCGGAAGCGCAAAGCAAGGCAGAGATAGACGATTTCAAGCAATATTGCCACTTAGAGGTAAAATTATCAACGTAGAAAAGGCACGTTTGCATAAAGTTCTTGAAAACGAAGAAATAAAAGCTATGATTACGGCTTTTGGTTGCGGCATAAACGCAGAATACGATGAGTCAAAGTTGCGTTACGACAGAATTATTTGTATGACTGATGCCGACGTTGACGGAAGCCATATAAGAATTTTAATGCTTACTTTCTTTTTTAGATTTATGCGTCCGCTTATTGAAAACGGTCACGTATATATTGCTCAACCGCCACTTTACAAGATTGCAAAAGGCAAGCAAGAAACATATTTCTATGACGATGCTGATTTGGAAGCCTTTTATGCTGAAAACGGCAGAAAGTATGGTGATTTGCAAAGATATAAAGGTCTTGGTGAAATGGACCCCGAACAGCTTTGGGACACCACAATGAACCCCGCCACGAGAACGCTTTTGAAAGTTACGATGGAAGACGCGATTTCCGCCGACCAAATGTTTACCGTGCTTATGGGCGAGCAACCTGAACTAAGACGTGAGTTTATTGAGAACAACGCTAACTTGGTTAAGGATTTGGATATTTAGGAGTGAATTATGGCGAATATTAGAGATGATAAAGACAAAGAATACATTGAGCATCTAGCCTCATCAAAAATCAAGAATATTGAGGTTGAGAGCGAACTGAAAAAATCGTTTATCGCTTATGCAATGGCGGTAAACGTATCACGTGCTATTCCTGACGTAAGAGACGGCTTGAAACCCGTTCACAGAAGAATTTTATACGCTATGAACGAGTTGAGCTTGACGTCTGACAAACCGTACAGAAAATGCGCTATGGTTGTTGGTGAAGTGCTTGGTAAATATCACCCTCACGGCGATATCCCGGTTTATGATGCGTTGGTACGTTTGGCGCAAGACTTTTCAATAAGGTGTCCTCTCGTGGACGGACACGGCAACTTTGGTTCTGTTGACGGCGACCCTGCGGCTGCTTACCGTTATACAGAAGCTAGACTTTCAAAAATAGCGTTTGAAATGTTAAGGGATATCGACAAAAAAACCGTTGACTTTTATCCTAACTTTGATGATACAAGAGAGCAACCTGTTGTATTGCCGTCACGTTTCCCTAACCTTTTAGTAAACGGTAGTGACGGAATTGCGGTTGGTATGGCGACTTCAATTCCTCCTCATAATTTGGGAGAGGTTATTGACGCAACTATTGCTTTGATGAACAACCCTGAAATGGAAGTGGACGAGCTTATGGATTATATTCCTGCTCCCGACTATCCTACCGCAGCGTTGGTTATGGGCAGAGCTGCAATACGTCAAGCATACCGCACAGGTAGAGGCGGAGCAATTTTGCGTGCGAGAGCTGAAATTGAAGAAATGTCAAACGGCAAAAGCAGAATTGTTGTTACCGAACTTCCTTACCAAGTGAACAAAGCTAAACTTATTGAAAACATAGCCGACCAAGTTAAGGACAAGAGATTGGAAGGCATTTCCGACTTGCGTGAAGAAACAGACCGTACAGGTATGCGAATTGTTGTCGAGCTTAAAAAGGACGTCAATGCGCAAGTTGTTTTGAACCAACTTTATAAGCAAACAAGTATGCAAACGTCAAACTCTATGATTTTGCTTGCTTTGGTTGATGGTGTGCCAAGAATTCTTAACTTAAAACAAATTTTGGAAAATTATATTGCTCACCAAGAAGACGTAATTGTGCGTCGCACGCGTTTTGATTTAGAGAAAGCGTTGGAAAGAGAGCATATATTGAAAGGACTTGCAATAGCACTTGAAAATATTGACGCCATTGTAGAATTGCTTAAAAAGAGTGCTGACAGACAATCGGCTATTGACAATTTGATGGCGGCGTATGGTTTGAGTGAAAAGCAATCAATAGCAATTCTTGAAATGCGTTTGCAACGTTTAACAGGACTTGAAGTTGAAAAAATTACTGAGGAACTTGCTCAAAAAGAAATTGAAATCAAGGAATACAATCGCATTTTAGGTTCAGAACAAGCTGTAAAAGAAATCATTGTCAATGAAATGACAGAAATTAAGACGAAATATGCGACACCACGTAAATCAGAGTTGACTTATGATAGTTCGGAACTCAACATTGAAGACTTGATTGAAAAAGAAGATATTGTTGTATCAATGACACACGGCGGTTATATTAAGAGAATGCCTGTTTCAGAATATAAATCACAGCGTCGTGGCGGAATGGGCATAACGGCTCATAAAGCGAAAGAAGACGACTTTGTTGAGTTTATGTTTGTAAGCAACACTCACCAACCGCTTATGTTCTTCACAAACTTCGGAAAGGTGTTCACGTTAAAAGGTTATGAAATTCCAGAAGCGTCAAGGACGTCAAGAGGTAGAGCAGTTGTCAACTTGTTGCAACTCACACAAGGCGAAAGAGTTCAAGCCTTCCTTCCTGTTCCTGATGAATTGGAAGATAAGTTCCTTATGTTGGCAACAAAAGACGGCTTAATCAAGAAAACTCCACTTACTGAATATACGTCAATTAAGAGAAACGGAAAAATTGCAATTAAGTTTAACGACGGTGACCAACTTATTGCGGCAGTAATCACATCGGGCGACGACCAATTGATTATGGCGTCAAGTGAGGGATTGTGCATACGCTTTAATGAAAAGAACGTTCGTCCAACAGGTAGAACGGCTATGGGTGTCAAAGCAATGAAGCTCAAAAAAGGCGCGACTATGGTTGACCTCGCAGTTATTGATGAAACTTGTGAAATTTTGACAATAACCGCAAACGGTTACGGCAAGAGAAGTGAAGTTGGCGACTATCCGTTGCAAGGTAGAGCTGGAAAGGGTGTCAAAGCGGGTGTGTTCAATGATAAGACGGGCGACCTTGTGAACCTGAAGGTTATTCCTGCCGACACAGACGTTATGATGATTGCAGATAACGGCATAATAATTCGAGTTCAAACTGACGAAATCAGCAAAATCGGAAGAGCAACGCAAGGTGTAAGAATTATGAAACTGAAAGAAGACAATACAAGGGTCGTTGCCATTGCATTGACTCCACACGAAGATGAAGAAGAAGTCGAATATGACGAGGATGGAAACATCATTGAAAAGGAAGTCGTAAGCGACGATGAAACAGCCGCTACGGTTACGGAACAAAATTCCGACAGCGAAAGCGATAAATAATAACGTAAAACGGGAGTAAAAAAACTCCCGTTTTATTTTTTATAAGGGGTTGAGTTATGAAAGAAACTTGGTTTAAGGAAATGGCAATGTATCAAATATGGCCGAGAAGTTTTTGCGACGGCAACAACGACGGTATAGGCGATTTGAAAGGGGTGCTTGGCAAGTTGGACTATATAAAGAGTTTGGGTATGGATGCAATTTGGTTCTCGCCACTCTATGCATCACCGCAAAACGATTACGGATACGACATAGCCGATTACAGAAATATTGCCCCAGAATATGGCACTATGGAAGATTTTAAGGCGGTGCTTGACGGTGCGCACAAGCTTGATATGAAAGTAGTTATGGACTTAGTTATCAATCACACTTCAGACCAACACGAATGGTTCAAAAAAAGTGTTAGGAAAGAAGGAAAATATGCCGACTACTATATTTGGCGCAAGGGAAAAGGTAAAGACGGGAAAAAATATCCAAATAATTGGATGTCAACTTTCCCGGGACCTGCGTGGAAATGGAACCAAGAAAGAGGCGAATATTATTTGCATTTGTACGCCGTGGAACAACCTGACTTAAACCACGACAATCCTGACGTAAGAGAAGAAGTTAAAAATGTAATGCGTTTTTGGTTGGATATGGGCGTTGACGGCTTTAGAGAAGATGTAATTACGCAAATAAGCAAAAAAGAAGGATTGCCAAACGGATTTCCATTGCCTGCCGCAAGAGGTATGGAGCATTATAACGACGGGCCCAACATTCATAAGTACTTGACTGAATATAGACAAGTAATGAAAGAATACGATTGCTTTGCTGTAGGTGAAGCTCCTATGATGACGCCTAAAAAGTCGCTGAATTACGTTACAGAAGGCGATAAGCAAGAACTTGATATGTTAATCGGTTTTCAGCATATGACAGCAGATTGCATACTTATAAGCTGGTTAAAGACAAAATTTAGCCTAGTTAAACTTAAAAAAATATATAACAACTGGCAAACTACGCTTTATGGCAAGGGTTGGAATGCTAATTATCTGGAAAATCACGACCAACCACGAATAATTTCTCGTTACGGTGATACGCAAAACAGGGTTATGAGTGGAAAGGCTTTGGCGGTTATGTATGCATTCTTGTCGGGAACTATGTTTGTTTATCAAGGTCAAGAGATAGGAATGACAAACACAAAGTTTGACGGGTGGAACGATTTTAAGGATATATCCACATTTTGCACAAGAGATTTGATGAAAGGTTTGGGCTTTAAGGACAAGAGAGTTTTGAACCTCGCAAGATATGCTGCGCGCGATAATGCAAGAACTCCAGTACAATGGACGGCGGGCAAAAATGCAGGTTTCTCGCAATGCGAGCCGTGGTTTGCAGTCAATCCAAATTATACTGAAATCAATGTTGAAGATGCTGAAAAAGATAAAGAGTCGTTGCTCAATTTTTACCGCAAAATAATTGCACTTAGAAAAAAATATAAAGAAGAAGCGGTTTATGGAGAATTCAAGCTACGTCTTAAAAATGATAGAAGTTTGTTTGTGTACGACAAGTTCTCCGCAAACGGAAAATTGACTGTAATGATAAACTTATCAAAGAAAACTGTGTCGGCAAAAAAGACTAAGAAATTTATAACAGACACTTCAAAACTTATTTTGTCAAATTCTGGCGCAGGAATAAAAGAGGTTATAAAGCCGTATGAAGCATTTGTATATTATACAGAGCAATAAATAATTATACCTACATAAAGTACAGCAAATATATCGAAAGAGCTGAAATAATTATCATATAGAGAGCAAAGAAAGTGAAGCCTTTGCTCTCTATTGTTTTCATAAAGAATTTTATTGCAAGAAGCCCAGATATAAAGCTGAACACCATACCTAGTAAAAGAGGTAAAATCTCGACGTCACCCAATGAACCTAAGAAAAAATTTTCAAAATTTTTGACGTAAAACGCACCGTTATTGTCTTTTGAAAGTGATACTATTTCAACCAAAGCAGAACCCAAAATTACGGGTATCGACACCAAAAAGCTGAAAGAGGCTGCTTGCTTTTTTTCTATGCCTAGAAACATTTGAGTTGTTACTGTTGCACCACTTCGAGATATACCAGGCAAAACCGCAATTCCTTGCATAATGCCAGTTAATATACTCGTTTTTACATTGTTAACCTTTGGTTTTGCAAAAACTAGGTATTTTGACGCAATTAAAAGGAAGGCGGTTATCATAAAGTTTAAGGGCAAGAATTTAGAGCCGAGCAAGTCAGGAAACACAAACTTGAAAATCAACGCTAAGGCAACGGTTGGAATTAAACACATAAGCAAATAAAGATTGTTTTTTGAAAAGGGGTGAAGCAAACATTCTTTGACGTCCTTTCTAAGATAAATTAAAACGGCAAACAGCGTTCCGACGTGAAGCATAATGTTGAAAAACAAATTTTCTTGACCAAGTCCCAGTTTCTCCAAAAGCAACAAATGCCCCGATGAAGATATAGGCAAAAACTCACTTAATCCTTGCACAATTCCTAAAACTAAACCTTCCCACCAGCTCATTTTCACCTCTCCTAATTCTTTGATTTATAAATTATTTTTGTATAAATATACAGTCGTTGTGCTTTTTTATATTGAGTTTTTCACAACTTGAGTGTTTTTAGCTAGACAATATAAAGACAAATTAGACAAATATTGTTTTTTATCTTAAAAAATATCGGCGCGTTTGGCTTTACTAAACTATACTTTATGAGTATAATGTTATATAATATTTTCAAAAATTTGCGATTATGTCATTTTTATAAAAGGAGACAAATGAAACTAGGAGTAGTAGGTTTGCCAAACGTTGGCAAAAGCACACTTTTTAATGCAATAACAAAAGCGGGGGCGCAAGCTGCCAATTACCCCTTTTGCACAATAGAACCAAACGTAGGCGTTGTGGCTGTTCCCGATGAAAGGTTGGACAAACTTGCTGCTTTATACAACAGCAAAAAAGTTACTCCCACGTCTTTGGAGTTTGTGGATATAGCAGGGCTTGTCAAAGGGGCTAGCAAAGGTGAAGGCTTGGGCAACAAATTTCTGTCACATATAAGAGAAGTGGACGCAATCGTGCACGTTGTCCGTTGTTTTGATGACGAAAACATTACGCACGTGGACGGTTCAGTCAACCCCGAAAGAGATATAGAAACAATCAATTTTGAGTTGATTTTTGCGGATATGGAGACGCTTGAACGCCGTTTAGGTAAAGCTGCAACTATGCTTAAGGCTGACAAGAAATATCAAGAAGATATTGACAGGCTTACGGCAATGAAAAAGTGTTTGGAAGATGGTAAGCCGTTGAGATTGATGAAAGTTGACGAAGAATTTCAAGAGTTTATCGACCAACAATTTCTGTTGACGTCAAAACCCGTCATTTATGTTGCCAACACAGATGAAAGCGGTATAAACGGCAATGTTTATACAGAAAAAGTTAAAGCAGTTGCAAAGGCGGAAAGCGCGGAAGCAGTTGTTCTTTGTGCAAAACTTGAAGAAGATTTGACAGTTCTTGAAGCAGACGAAATGCAAATGTTTATGGAAGAATATGGGCTTAAAGAAAGCGGTTTGGATAAACTTATAAAAGCGTCGTATTCTTTGCTTGGTTTAATAAGTTATTTGACTGCTGGCGAGAAAGAAACACGAGCTTGGACAATAAAAAAAGGAACAAAAGCACCGCAAGCTGCAGGCAAAATTCACAGCGACTTTGAAAGAGGATTTATTAGAGCGGAAATTGTTGACTATTATACTTTGATTGATTGCGGTTCTTTTAACAGCGCAAAAGAAAAAGGCAAGGTCAGAAGTGAAGGCAAGGAATATATTATGCAAGACAACGACGTTGTTTTGTTCCGCATAAACGTTTAGAGAGAAATAAATAGTTAGGAAATAAATTATGCTTTTTGAAAATGATATAGCAAAGGCTTTGGCTGTTGAAGGTCTAAGCGAACAAGAAGTTTTTTCAGCACTTGAAACACCCAAAGAAGCAAAAATGGGCGATATATGTTTGCCATGTTTTAAGTTTGCAAAGGTTATGCGTCTTGCTCCACCGTTGATTGCAAGCAAACTGTTGCCTTACGTTCAAAACTTGGAATTTGTTGAAAAAGTCGAGGTCGTTGGCGGATATTTGAATATCTTTTACAATCGTCAAACGGTAGGGAAAAAACTTGAAAGTATCGCATTTGGTGATGTAGTAGTTGGCAAAGATAACGAGGGCGAAGGCAAAACTGTTTGTATTGATTTCAGTTCTGTTAACATTGCAAAACCATTTCATATTGGACATTTAAGCACAACCGTAATAGGCGGTGCGCTTTACCGAATTTTCAAACATTTAGGATATAAAGTTGTTGGAATAAATCACTTAGGTGATTGGGGAACACAATTCGGAAAGCTAATTGTTGCCACAAGAAAGTGGTCGAGTTTGGACGAAATTGCGAAAAACGATGAATATTTCTTGAACGGATTATACGTAAGATATCATAAAGAAGCGGAAAACAATCCGCTTATGGACGACGAAGCGAGAGCTTGGTTTAAGCGTATTGAGGACGGCGACAAGGAAGCGACTGCGTACTTTGACATTTTCAAAGCAATAACTATGCGGGCAGTTGAAAAAGTATATTCGAGGCTAAAAATAACTTTTGACAGTTATGCTGGTGAAAGTTTTTACAACGATAAAATGCAACCTTGTTTGGATATTTTGCAAGAAAAAGAATTGCTTGTAGAATCAGAGGGCGCAAAAATTGTCAAACTTGACGACTATGATATGCCCCCTTGTCTGTTGGTAAAAGCCGACGGAGCAACGCTTTATGCGACAAGGGATATTGCCGCTGCATACTACCGCAAACAAACCTACAATTTTGACAAATGTTTGTACGTTGTTGCCTATCAACAAAATTTACACTTCAAACAACTGTTTCAAGTGCTTAAACTTATGAATTTTGATGGCGCAAACGACATGGAACATATTGCTTTTGGAATGGTATCTTTGGAAGACGGTGCAATGTCAACGCGCGGGGGAAGAGTTGTTTGGCTAAAAGAAGTGCTTGACAAAGCTGTGGAAAAGGCAAAAGCAATAATTGATGAAAAAAATCCTCAACTTGAAAACAAGAACCAAATTGCAGAAAGTGTCGGTGTTGGCGCAGTCGTATTTTCGGCGTTGTGGAATAACCGCATAAAAGATATAGTTTTTTCGTTTGACAAAGTTTTGAATTTTGACGGAGAGACGTCGCCGTACGTTCAATATACTTACGCCCGTTGTGCAAGCGCAATAAAAAAAGGTGGCGAAGTGGATAATAACAATATGGATTTGACGGCAATTTGCTCTGATGAAGGGTACGAGGTTATAAAGAGTGTTTTAGCGTTTGGCGACAGCGTAAAAACTGCTGCTCAAATGAGAGAACCGTGTTACGTTACGCGTCACGTTGTTGATTTGGCAGAAAAATTCAACCGTTTTTATATTGGGCACCGCATAGTTGTTGAAGATTCAGCGGTGAGAAACGCTAGACTTATGCTTACAAAAGCGGTGGCAAACACGCTTAAAACTGGGCTGAACCTTATTGGAATTGACGCGCCCGAAACAATGTAGCGTTGTGGTTTTAAGATAAAACGCCGTTTGACGGTTTGTAGAAAGTCAAAATAAACGCTATCGGTTGACACCGCCGTGCAATTCAATTATAATAGTCAAGCATTTGACTATCTAAATAGTACAAAATAAAAATTATTGCTTAATAGGATGGAGGCAAAATATTATGAAACAAACATTTCAACCAAAGAAGAGAAAAAGAGTAAAAGTTCACGGATTTCGCAAGAGAATGAGCACTAAAAACGGCAGAAACGTTTTGCAAAGACGCCGTAATAAAGGCAGAAAGAGTTTGACAGCGTAAAAAAATGAAAAAGCAGTTTAGATTGAAAAAACGAGCGTCGTTTCAATACGTTTATCGAAAAGGTGAAAGAAGCTCTGAGCGACATCTACTGCTTTTAAGCGCAAAATCTCGCGAGGGATTGAAAATTGGCTTTTCCGTAACCAAAAAAGTCGGAAATGCCGTAGTCAGGAATAGGGTTAAAAGATTGCTTAGAGAAGCAATTTTGCCGATTATGGACAGGATTGACACGGGTTTTTTATACGTTATCGTTGCCTATCCGTCCATAAAAGACAGAAGCTATCTTGAAATATGCGAAATGGTTAAGGATGCTTTCAGCAAGCAAGGCAAATTGATATGATTAAAAAGTTTTGCTTATGGTTTTTGCTTTTATATAAGCGTTTGCTCTCACCATTTATAGGCAAAAATTGCAAATATACGCCTACTTGTTCTATGTATGCCTATGACAGCGTAAAAAATTTTGGCGCGTTCAGAGGCGTTTTGCTTGCTTTATGGCGTGTGCTTAGGTGCAATCCTTTTTCAAAAGGCGGTTTTGACCCTGCTCCAGAAAATTATAAAGGAAACATTAAATGGCTGCTTTAGATTACAGACGCAAGAGAAAATTGCAGATTTATTTGTTGGCAACTTTGTTGCTTATTTGCATTTTTACTCTTAGCGCGTGCAACCAGAATGACGGCGTTTACGATGTGTCGGGTAGCATAAGCGAACCTACGCATTTTATGGCCAAATTTATGTTGATATTAAACAACAACATAAGCAATTTCGGTTGGACCGTTGTGGCGTTCACCGTGATTTTGCGTGTAATTTTGATGCCACTTGATATTTGGCAAAAACTTATTGCCAGAAAAAACTCCAAAGCTATGGAGCGTATGAAACCGCAACTTGCAGCAATGCAAGAAAAATATAAGGACGATAAAGAACGCTATCAGCAAGAACAAATGGCTCTTTACAAAAAAGAGAAATATTCAATGATGGGTTCTTGTCTTCCAACCATTGTTACAATGATAGTTTTCTTTGTTGTATTTGCAGGGTTCAGACAAATGGTAGGTTTTCAATTTGCAAATGATTACAAAGGTTGCAAAGACACATATTTTAACACATACACATCTTTGATGGAAGATGAATTTGGCGCAGGCGCAACACTTGATACAATCGAAAAGAATGAAGCTAACGCCGCAAAACACGCAACAATCGTTGAAACCGCGCAACTAGCAGTCAAAAACTATTATTTTAGCAGCGGACAAAAAGAAGTAAGAACATTTTTGTGGATAAAAAATATATTTGTTCCCGATAGCTGGAAATCGGGAGTGCCTGACTTTAACACCGTAACTGGACAATCAGGTTTTGCAACTTCAAAACTTACGGGTGTTGAAAAGAGTGAATACAATTTGGTTATGGGCAAAGTTATTGGCTCGGAAGAAAGCGGTTGGGGTAAAGGCGGAAGCTGGAACGGTTGGCTGTTGTTGCCAATTTTGTCAATCGCGTTGTCTTTTGTTTCGCAAAAACTTATGACAAAAGCGCAAGGTACGCCTCCGTCAATAGGCAAAAAAGACGGAAAGGCAGACCAAATGCAGTCAAGTATGAAAATGATGCAGATTGTTATGCCTATTATGATTGGCGTTTTTGCATTGATGTATTCGGGCGCATTTGCACTTTATATGTTCGTAAGCTCGCTTGCAGCGATAGTTTTCCAACTTGTATGCACGGTTATTGAAAAAATTTACGACGGTGTAAAGGGCAACAAAATTCCAGCAAAAGCATCCAAATAATAGGAGAAAATATGAATAAATTTGTAGTGATAAAAGCTGCGACTGTTGATTTGGCGGTAGAACAAGCCTTAGACGAACTTAACGTTTCACCCGATAAGGTTGACGTTGAAGTTATGTCAAAGGGCGGATTGTTCCAAAAAGCTGAAGTTAAAGTTTCGTTGAAAGATACTTTGTCAGACAAAGTGGCGGAGCTTGTGAATGGCATTTTGGAAAGAATGAAATTGTCTTCACGTGCAGAAGTAAAAGATGTTGACAATACGCTTTATATTACGGTTGCTGGCGCAGATAGCGGAACGGTAATTGGATATAGAGGCGAAGTTTTGGACGCTTTGCAATATTTAGTATTAACATTTCTTAATCAAGAAAAATATGATTATAAGAAAGTAGTTGTAGACGCTGAAAATTATCGCGAAAAGCGTAGAGAAACTTTGACGGCTTTGGCATTTAGATTAGCTGAAAAGGCACAACGTACCTGCCGTAAGGTTGCCCTTGAACCAATGAACCCGTTTGAAAGACGCATAATTCATAGTGCGCTTGCCGACAGCGATATTGCTGAAACGATAAGCGAAGGTGAAGAACCAAACCGTCATATTGTGATTATTCCAAAAGGTGTCGAAATTATTGAGGGCAGAGAGAAACGCCCAATGAGAAACAATGACAGCCGTCAATATAATCGCAATGATGGCAGAAACAACAGAAATCGCTCAAATGGTGACCGTAGAGAAAGAACTGACAGATTTGAAAGACCTTTCAAGGAAGAAACGGAAGTTGAAGACGGACGCGAATTTAGAGGTTTGTATTTGGGTGAAGACGAGTTTGTAAAACCCGAAGTAAAAAAAGTAGGACCTCCTAAATTTAAGAGTTTTGGCGGACAAAAAAAGTTTTAATGAACACAACAATAGTAGCAATTTCATCCCCGATTGGGGTTGGTGGTATTGGGATAGTGCGCGTTTCTGGAACAGAAGCGCTTACAATCGCCAATGCCCTTTTTTCTTTTAAGCACAAAGGTAAATGGCAACCTTTATTTATGAATTTCGGCACTTTCCAAACCGAAGAATTTTCAGATAAAGGTTATGCGGTATATTTCCCAGCAAAACAGGCGTATACGGGCGAGGACACGGTGGAATTCTATTTGCACGGCGGAGTTCGCATAATGAAAGGTGCAGTTGACGCTATTTTGAAAAAAGGCGCAAAACTGGCGGATAAAGGTGAATTTACAAAGCGCGCATTTTTGTCTGGAAGGCTGAATTTGGCAGACGCAGAAGGCGTTATGGATATGATAAATGCAGAAAGTAGCGCAGGACTTAGGGCGGCTTATCGTCTTATGAATGGCGAAACTGCAAAAAGAATAAACTTAATTTTAGAAAAACTGGAAACGTTGATTTCTGCATTGGAAGCGTCTTTGGATTATCCCGATGAAATGGAAGACGAAGTTATGCCCGTGCTTCCAAAAGAAATAGAGGAACTAATAAGCGACATTACCAAATTATTGAAAACTTCAAAACAAGGAAAGATGGCAAAAGACGGAATAAACGTAGTTTTGGCTGGCAAAACAAATGCGGGCAAATCGTCTGTTATGAATGCGCTTTTACAATATGATAGAGCCATAGTTACGCCGACAGCAGGGACAACACGCGACATAATTACCGAGTCGTTTGAATGCGATGGTGTAAAAATCAATTTGGTGGATACGGCTGGCATTAGAGAAAGCAACGATGCCATCGAAAATCAAGGCATTGAAAGAGCAAAGGAAGCGTTTAAGGGCGCAGACATAATTTTACACATTATAGATACGACAGACCCCGACAGGGAAACTTTGGAGTTTGACCAAAAGTTGGTGTTTACGGTGCTAAACAAGTGTGATTTGACAAGTTTTGCTTGTCCGCGCTCAGCTTATACTTTTGCTATAAGCGCGACCACGGGAGAAAATATAGACGTGCTTGCTATGGCAATTGCAAGCGTATATAAACGTGGTGAAGTCGAAGGCGGAGATATTATCACGTCGCAAAGACATATATCTGCTCTATATCAAGCAGAAAGCAGTTTGAAAAATGCGTTTGCAGCAATAAATACAAACACAATAGATTGCATTTTGATAGATTTGCGCGACGCTTATAACGCACTAGGTGAAATTACGGGTAAAACGGCAACAGAGGACATTGTTGATAAAATTTTTTCACGCTTCTGTGTTGGAAAATAAGGTGCAAAATTTTAATATCACGAAAAAAACCAATAGAATAATTGGAATAATATATAAAATACAATCATTGAGTTACAAAAATTTAGATAAAAGACTTTGAAAAATGCTTAAACTCAGAATTAAGCACAAATACAATAAACAAAAAAGCAGTTGTAGAAAACATATCGAAAAATAACGAAATTAGCGTATGAAAAATTTTGACATAGTAGTAATTGGTGGCGGTCACGCAGGTGTTGAAGCGTCGCTTGCCGCAGCAAGATTAAATAAAACAGTTTTAATGCTTTGTACAAATCTTGGCACGGTGTCGCTTATGCCGTGCAATCCATCAATAGGCGGAACGGCAAAAGGACATTTGGTGAGAGAAATTGACGCTCTTGGCGGACAAATGGGAATTTCTGCCGACCGTGCTTTAATACAGATTAAAATGCTTAACTCGGCAAAAGGGCCAGCTGTCTTTTCGTTGAGGGGGCAAGAAGATAAATTTGACTATCACAAATATATGCTGGATATTGTTTACAATCAGCCAAACTTGACGGTTATGAATCTTGAATGTTCTGAAATTTTGGCAGAGAACAAGCAAGTTAAGGGTATAAAAACCGCAGATGGTCAGGAATTTGGTTGTAAAGCTATAATTTTGGCAACGGGCGTATATCTTAACGGTGCGATTATCATTGGTGATTATATCAAAACAAGCGGTCCAAGCGGATATGAACCTGCTACTCATTTGACAAATTCACTTGTTGAGTTAGGGTTGCCAATGCGCCGTTTTAAGACGGGAACACCCGCAAGAATTTATCGAGATAGCTTAGATTTTAGCAAAATGGCAATACAGCGTGGTGAAAACTGCGACAGGTTTTCATTTTTATCAGGTAAGGCGACGATTGATGAAGAACCTTGCTATTTGACTTATACAAATGAAAAAACACACAAAATAATACAAGACAATATATCTAGGAGTCCGTTGTATAACGGCAGTATAACGGGTATAGGCCCAAGATATTGCCCTTCCATTGAAACCAAAATTATGCGGTTTAAGGACAAGGAACGGCATCAAATTTTTGTCGAACCCGAAGGCAAGAATAGTATGGAAATGTACGTTCAAGGTATGTCTTCATCAATGCCTCACGACGTTCAAGAAAAAATGTATCGAACGTTGCCAGGCTTTGAAAATTGTCGTTTTGCAAAATACGCTTATGCAATAGAGTACGATTGTTTAGACCCAACGTGTTTGTTGCCGTCCTTGGAAACAAAAATTGTGGACGGATTGTTTTCGGCAGGGCAAGTCAACAGCAGCAGCGGATATGAAGAAGCAGCGGCGCAAGGGCTTATGGCGGGAATAAATGCCGTAAGAAAACTTGACGGAAAACAAGCAATAGTGTTACGGCGTGACCAAGCCTATATTGGAGTGCTTATTGATGATTTAGTTACAAAAGGAACAGAAGAACCTTACAGAATGATGACTGCACGTGCCGAACACAGAATTATGCTCAGACAAGACAATGCGGATATGCGTTTGACTGAATTGGGATATGAAATAGGGTTGGTTTCCGATTATAGATACAATGTAATGTTGAAAAAGAAAGCGGAAATTCAAAGATTGTTGGAGTTTACGGATAAAACCATGCCCCGTGCAATGGTTGAAAAACTTTTGACGGAAAAAGGAGAACCAATTCCTCAAAAGACGCCAACATTTGGCGATTTGTGCAGAAAACCTTGCGTTACGCCAGAAGATTTGAAAGAGTTTGTAGACTTTGAGTGTAGCGAACAGGCATTGGAGGCGGGTGTTGTTGAAATAAAGTACGCGGGATACCTTAAAAAGCAGGAAAGCGCCGTAAATGAGCAAAAGCGTTTGGAGGAAAAGAAACTGCCTGTTGAAATTGACTACTTTTCAATAAAGGCGTTGCGTGTTGAGGCTCAACAAAAACTTAACGATATAAAGCCACTTAACTTAGGACAAGCATCAAGAATTTCGGGTGTTTCACCTGCTGACATATCCGTGCTTATTGTATATATGCAAAAAAATAAAATTTCGTAAAATAACAATATATAATTTTGAAAAGTCTGTTCAAATTTGGGCAGACTTTTTTTATTAGCAACGTAAAATATGGTAGTAAAAACATATAAAGTAGAACGATTTTAGCTGTATAAAAATATATAGAGAATAGCACGGCTATTAGGCATTAAACTTTTGTAAATTATAGTATTTATATCGTGTTAGAGATTGCAAAACGAATACGAATAAGTTTAAGAAAAAACGCAGAAGAAAACAATGACATAGCTAACGACAAACTTTATAAAAATGTAAAGAGCCTTGAAATGACTTTCAAGGCTCTTTACTATGATAAGGGGGAAAATTATGAGCTATTTAATCTCAAAAGATGTTGTTTATCTCTTGATTACATTTGCATATTAACACCTAAAAAAAACTTTGTCAACAACTTTTGTCAAATTTTTTCAAAAAAAATTAAAATATTTCAAAAAACCTCACAAAAGTGGAAAACAAAATAAAAAATAAAGTTAAAATTGTGACTTTTTGTTTTGGTGAGCGATATTAAGCGTTCTAATTTTTCCTATATAGTAAATAATTAGTTGCCAATAAAAAAACGCCGATAATCGGCGTTAAAATTTTGTGTTAAAAAATTAGACTTTCCGTAATTTACCGTCAAGACCTTTAATCAAAATACATTTTCCTAATACGTTATCTTTGGGTACGCACGTGCCAGAGTATCTGCAATCGGTGGAATTGTTTCGGTTGTCACCCATACAAAAGAAAGAGCCTTCTGGTACTGCTACTTCTGCCATATTCGACATTGAAACGCCCTGTGGCAGATATGGTTCTTCCAAAATTGTGTCATTTAGCAAAACTTTGTTGTCGTAAATTTTAATTTTATCGCCACCTATTGCTATAACTCTTTTAACAAGTGGCTTTCCCTGTTTGCTTGCTGGCAAAATATCCCAGTTTTGAGTGAAAACTATAATGTCGTTTCTTTTTATGTTTGCAACTTTGTTGAGGATAAGTTTTTCACCGTTTGTTGTAATGCTGTCTTGATTTTCACCGTTGCCACCGTCAAGGGTAGGATACATAGAAATTCCGTCAACAATAAAAGTTGCAAAACAAACCTTGCTAACAACAAGCGCAATTATGACGGCTACCAAAATAACAGCCAAAACAATAAAAATTTTTGGCCAAATACTTTTTTTTGGGTTCAAATTCAAATTTTCTTCCATAGCTTAATTATATCCAAAGAAGATTTGTGAAAACAATTCCTGCGCAATCATTAAATATACACGTCTTAATTTCTGAAAAATTGGCAAGTGATTTGCCGTTTTCCGCCTTAAAATCTGTGCTTTGCAAAAGAACTTTTTGCCAAAATTCTCCGCCATCTAGCTCAACAATGGTTTGATAAAGCAACTTGTCGTGTTTTGAACATAAAACAATTTTCAATTCTTTTTGATTTTTTGAATAGGCGTCAAACTTAAAAGTGGTGTCGCTTTTAAGTTGCAGCAATTCTTCGGAATTTCTTAAAACTGTCAAATTGCCTTTGTCTGCGGTGACACCAACAATACCGAAAGGTCCTTCAGTTTCATGAAGTAAATCTTCGTTTAACAAAATTTCATTTGTAGAAATTAAAAAAGTTTCCAAACCTGATGTCGTTGGATAAATAATATGTGGGAATCTATCCGTTGTCTGCGCTTTTATGTTTATTCCAATTTTATGAGGAAACACGCCTACAACAGGAGTGGATACTACTTGATTTTCTGAATAGGTCATTGTGGCAAACGCTACAATAAGGTCATTTGAGTCTTCAACGGGTACGGCATAAATATATTCGTGCGCACCAACTTTTTGAGCATCGGAAAGAAGTTTCCAATATCTTAGTTCGGCGTCAGTTTCACCAATGCAGTAATAAAGTTTTTTGTTTTCCGCCTTTATTTCGGTAAACAGCCTCAAATACAGTTTTCCTTCAAGGTTTTCAAAACTGATTTTTGGTGTTGGGTATGCGTTACCATCAATTGCAAAGTTGTTTCGCAACCAAGCGAGCGCGCTAACAAACGACGTTATGGTAATTTGATTGTCCGTGCCTTTGTCTATAATAAGCAGTTTTGCTTTTGCTGGAACCAAGTTCATTATGTCTTCCGCACGGTCAACGTCAAAAGCTCTTGAATTTGTGGAGGCAATCAAGCAAGTTGGGCAAGTGACAAATCTAGCATACGTTTCAGCGCCCACTCCTGTTGAAAAAGCTCGTTCCTCATCGTTTGAAGGGACGTTGGAATTTGTAAATTTTGAAACCCCTTTACGCCACAAAAAGCCTCCGCCATTGACAGCCATAAGAGCGCGAACTCGTCCGTCTATGCCTGCGGTTTGCCAAGCAATTTGCGCACCTGTGCCAAAACCAATCAAGCCAATTCTTTCTTTGTTGACAAGTCTATGTTCTTGCAATACGGAGATTGCACGGCGGATAATTTTTGTCCAAATATACCAAGGCGTATTTCTTGCGTTAGTCGAAATTGAATACAGAACTTTTTTACAATTTTCAATGCTTGCAAAAGAATATTCTTTTGGGAAAGTCGTGCGGTTTACGTTATCTGAAAAGCTGCCAGAGTAGTCAACAATACAAACGACGTAGCCTTCTTTAAGCAGTTTTTTGGAAAGTTCCGAATAATCGATATTTTCATAGAGTGACGGTACAATCAAAACAGCGGCGCGGTTATCGCTCCATCTTTTGTCGTACACGATATGAGCAAACGCTCTGACGCGTCCGCTTTGCATTTGTTCAGAAGTAAAAAACAGTTTTGTTCTTACGTAATTGTCATTTTCTTCCGAAGAAATAATCGCTGTTTCCAACGGGTCTTTCACAGGATTGAAATCCTGCCACACCTCTGTTGGAGTCATAAAAGTGAGTTCCATAGCCCAAATTATAACCCAAACTAAAAACAAAGTAAAGCACCAAAAGTAGCAAAGGCGTTGCGTTAACCTTTGAACTGATAAAACTGGTTATTTCTTTATTCAAGCCTGTCGCATTAAGCTGATTTACAACGTTTGTCGAGTCGAGTTTCAATTTTGAAAACTCTTTTGCCATAATTGCCATAGTATTGTCGTCTGGAAGTAGGTAATCCATATCCGCCTCCTATGGTTTTATTATATTTAGTAAAACGCTATTTTGTTAATTAGTAGTTTTCTTTTATTTTTATTGAAACTTTCGGGTTGAATTGGCAGTCGTTTAGGCTGTCGGGTTTCATATTCATACCTAAATATCGATACACAGTATCTTGAATTCCTAAAAAGTCGATATTTATTTTTTTTGACAACTCAAAACAGTCTTTCAAATCTTTGACAAGATTTTTTTCAAGATTTTTAGCTCCTTCTTTTGAAATTTCTGACGTACCACGTAAAATTGTGTCTGAATTCACATATTGCGCGTCGTAAAAAGAAAGAATAAATTTTATATCCGCCTCAACTGTGTATCCTTTTGCTTTAAGTTTGTTTTCTTTGTTTATGATATTAAATTCGACGGAACTTCCATCGTCTAAATTCGTGTTCAAAGTGCCAAGCACTTTTTGAGCGTTAATCATAACAGCAGCTCTGCTCATTCGTTCGTCCAAAACCTCATAGTCTGTGTCACTTACGGCAACGACTTTATTGACAACAAATTTATTGTAATCTTTCAAAATATCGTTTTCATTTATTGGCGGATTTGCCAAGGTTTGGCTGACAATATATGGAAGAACAAGTCCGTTGCTTTTAGATTTGAACGAACAAAGCATATCTTTTATGGTTACGGGCATAAGTCCGTCAGACCCAGTATTTTGCGCTAATGCTGTCTGCAAATAGAAAGGAGATGCCACCGAAGGCACAACCCTCATTGTTACAATTTCCTCAGGAGTTTGTCCACACGTCATAATTGCGCATTGTTCAGGCATAGCCAGATAAGTTGTAAGTGGATAAAACAGTTGGTAATGATTGACCTTTAAGGCTTTTTCTGAAATAACAACGATGTTGCAATGCGCAAGCGACACCTTCAAACCCAATCGCTGACCTATTCTGTCAAATGCTTGCGCCACGGTGTTGCCTTCTTCGGTTATTCCTACATAATTTATAGGGCTGCCTTGATTTGCGCTCCCACCCACGACAATGGTTTGAGCCGTAATTTTGAATTTTTGTGAGTCGGTTATGTCAAGACCAATTCCAATAACAATGGCGGACTCTGTTAATGGTGTGATTGTTACCAATCTACCAAAAACAATTAAAATGATTGAAACACAAAGGATTACTAACCATTTTTTCGAGAAAAAGGTTGAGAGATTTATGTTGGCAATTTTGTTTTTTATATTTTTTTTATCCATAACCCCTCCCTATATTTGTGTTTGCGCTGTTTTGTCGTTCACTTGTGAGGAAACCGAAACCTTTTTTTGTTTGTTAAAAACTGGTTGTCTGTTATCAAGTGGCAAGTTAGCTTTTTTTCTGTTGACTACATAAATTATTAGCGCGAAAGTGGGCAAGAGTATGGCTAGTGGCAACATAACGTAACCGATGACGGATACGGAAGACATAATTATCCATTGAATGGACGGCGTAAGGGTAATTGCCAAAATTACAATAAGAAAAAAAATTAAAAACACAGGCTTTTTTGCCTTAAATATTTTTTGAAAACATATGTTAATTGCCCAAAAGTTATATGAGATAGCAATAATTGCCATTATTAAAACAGTAATTAAAGCAGTCCAGTCCATTCTGCCAATTTCTGATGAAAGTTGGTTGTAGCCTGCGATTGTAATCAAAAGATTTGGAACAAAGGGTAAACTTTCGCCATATAAAGCAACGCCAAACAGCATAACTACAAAGATTAACACAGCGGAAGAAAACAAACTCATACCCACGTAGGGGAGTTTTTTTTTGCTCATTGAAACAAACAGCAGCGGCATCAAATCGCCAAACCATAGCCCAAACAAAAAGCCGTCTTTGAAAAAGTCCTCAACAGGTACGGCAAACACGGGCAACAAATTTGTAATTTTAAGTTGAGTGTTGATAAACGCCAGATTAAGAATTATTACAATAAAAAAAATAGGCGCAAAAATTTCAGAAACTCTGCCTATTGTTCTTATACCTTTATACGCTAAATACATAATTGGAGCAAGTGAAACAACTACAACTAAAAAAGGAATTTGACCTTCAAAAAGTTGAGTTGTCAAATATCTGGACAAAAATGAAAAATAAACGATAGCTTTAAGCGTAAGAAAAATCATAATGACAAACATTAACACTTTGAAAGCTTTACTTTTTGCCTCAGTCAAAAAATTGAAGCCGTCATTTGCCATAAATATATAAATTAAGGCGACGCTAACAATTTCAAAAATGCTAAAAATAATGTACGCCCAAAACCCCGACGACATCAATTTTTGAGATACAAGCCCAGGTAGAGAAGACACCTTAAACACAAATCCGCAAATGAAAAGCATTGCTCCAATTTGTGAGGTGTATAAGTTGTTGTCTGGCAGTTTTGTTCTAAATCCATAGTTTATCATATTATTTTATTTTGTTAACCCCCTTGTTTTGCATTCTTGTTCTATTTGATGTGGGAATAGAGTAAGGACGTTTTTTCATTTGCAACGGACTATCTTTCAAAAACGCGTCCTTCAAATCTGGGAATATTGTTGGCGCAAACGGTGCTAAATACGGCGCGCCTAAATTATCTATGGAAGCAAGGTAGGTAATTGTCAAAATTAAAAGCACTATAATCCCGAAAATTCCGAGGACCGCGCCTGCGCATAAAAACAGAAATCGGAATATAGAAAGCGTTCCAACTTGGTCAGGTACGCAAAAAATTCCTATTGCCGACATTGCAACAATTAAGACGGCGGGTGATGAAATCAAGCCCGATTTTACCGCAGTATCACCAAGCACTATTGCGCCTACTACTGAAAGAGATATACCCAAAAATCTTGGCATTCGGATTGAGGCTTGATAAAGTATTTCAAACAAAAGCACCACAAACAACATTTCCACAGCAGGTGGAAAGGGTATGCCTGTCGTTGCCGACAACAACGTAATCAAAAATTTTAAGGGCAAGAGGTGGAAGTGAAAGACTTGAAGCGCGACGTATGCGCCTGGCAAAAGAACTGTTAGAGCTGCGCCAAAAAAACGGAATATTCTTACCATAGACGCGCGCCAATCACCCGTGTAGTAATCGTATGCGTCTTGAATATCTTCAAAAATTACGTATGGCGCGGTAATGACAAGGGGCGAGCCGTCAACAATGATTGCAACTCTGCCCTCTAACAATTTAGCGGTTACGACGTCGGGTTTTTCTGAGGTTGCAACTTGATTAAATATAGAAATTTTTTTCGACTCTAAAAATGACGTTAAATATGAACTGTCAACAATTCCGTCAATATCAATTGAATTTATCCTCTCTGTGATTTCGTTTACGACGTCGTCAGAAGCTATACCGTTTATATATGCAACGGCAATTGAAGTTTGGGTATATCTGCCAGCTGTTAACATTTTTATAGTGAAAGAAGGTGATTTTATGCGACGTCTAAGCAAAGAGATATTTGTTTTTATTTCCTCAATAAAACCTTCGCGCGGTCCTTTTAAGACGCTTGACGTGGGCGGTTCTGTTACGGCTCGTTTTTCAAATTTGCGTAAAGAAAAAACAAATACGTTTTCAAAATTATCTATGGCAAACACAATGTCACCTTCTGCAATAATTTGTGGGGATTGCTCATATATGTCGGTTTTAATTTGTTCGGAATATTTTACGATTTTTGGAAGTGTTTTCGCATAAGGGTGTTCAAAGGACGCAGTCAAAAGCAATGGTTCAATTATATTTTGTTCCAGCAAAAGTTTGTCGCTCATACCGTCAATGTAAAAAAATGCACATTTTTTTTGGTTGACTTCCAATTCCTTTATAATCAAATCAGAGCTATCTGAGAAGGAATTTTTTATATATTTTATTGCGCTTTTTATGTCCATATTGATGATTATTTCTATTTTTAACATTTTTAGACAGGTCTTTTTTGGGATTGTCTATTGACTTTTTTAAGTTTAATGTTAGACTATTTTGAGTAAGGGGAATAATTATGACTGAAAATGAAACTCAAAAAAAAGAAAAAATTGATTTAACCACTTTAACTCCAGATGAATTAGACGAGTATAAACGCCAAAAAAGAAAAACAATTTTTCAGGCCTTAAAGTATGCATTATGCACGGCTAGCGCAGGACTTATTGAATTCATTTCATTCTCAATTTTGAATGCTGTATTGCCAAAATTTATAGACCCGACAAGGCACATTTATTTTATAGCTGACGCAGTATTAACAACGTTTATAGCAACAACAGTTGCATTGATACTTTCTGTTTTATGGAATTTTACAATAAACAGAAAACTTACCTTTAAGTCTGCGGGCAATGTACCGAGAGCAATGTTTTTAGCATTTTTCTTTTACGTGCCTTTCTATCCGTTCAAAATTTGGTTCAATTCAATATTGCCAAGTATAGCTGTTGGAAACGCGGCGGCGAGTGCAGGTTTATCTGCGGCAGCGTTTTTGGCGGTAAATGGAGGCATTATTTTAGGTTTTGAAATTTGCTCAATGCTCATAAACGGAATATTGGAATTTTGCTGGCAAAAATTTGTTATCTATCGAAAAGAAGAAGACACCGCACTTGCAAAGTATAATGTTGGTGAAATTGGACCAAACGGCGAAATTACAACAGAGCCTTCCAAATTTAGCGGCGCAGAGTTATCGGCTATGCTTTCAGCGGGTTTGGACATAAATAAATTGAGCGATAAACAGCTAACAAAATGGCTTAGAAAAAATTTCTAAAAATTAAACAAAACAAAACCCCGTAAATTTTTACGGGGTTTTAAGTTATGTGCTTTCTTTAACGTTGTCGAACGTTTAAGTCCAATAAAGGCTTTAGAGTTTTGAAACGTAATTTAATTTATACCTTGAGAAATCATTGCGTCTGCAACTTTTTTGAAACCGGCAAGGTTTGCGCCTGCGACAAGGTTATAACCCATATTATAGTAGTTCAAAGTTTTTGTTATATTTCTGTGAATGCCTACCATAATACTTTTAAGTTTTTGGTCAACTTCAACGGTGCTCCACGCCAAACGCTCGCTGTTTTGTGACATTTCCAAACCGCTAACGGCAACACCGCCTGCGTTTACAGCTTTTGATGGACAAACTATTACGTTGTTGTCTTGCAAAAGTTTCAAAGCATCGTTGGTTGTTGGCATATTAGAAACTTCGTTGAGATATTTGATGCCCAAATCAATCATTTTTTCAGCGTCTTCAAGTAAAATTTCGTTTTGCATAGCGCAAGGCATATAGATATCTGCCTTGACGTTGCCCCAAGGTTTTTTTCCAGCTATAAAATCACAGCCGAATTTGTCTGCAAAAGGTTGGACTTTGTTTACGCCACTGTTACGCATACTAAGCATAAAATCGACTTGTTCGCCGCTTATGCCGTTTTTGTCGTAGATATATCCGTCAGGTCCAGACAACGTAACAACCTTGCCACCCAACTCTGAAATTTTCTTAGCCGCACCCCAAGCAACGTTGCCAAAGCCAGAAAGGCAAAACGTTTTGTCAGTAATTTCTTGGTCAAAAGTTCTTAAAACCTCTTGCAAAAAGTAAGTTGCGCCATATCCAGTTGCCTCTGGACGGATTTTACTTCCGCCGTAAGAGAAGTCTTTTCCTGTCAAAACGCCATTTTGATATTGTCCTTTAATCTTTTTGAATGCGCCAAAAAGGTAACCGATTTCTCTGTTGCCGACGCCCATATCTCCCGCGGGAACGTCCATATTAGGACCGATATGGCGATAAAGTTCGGTCATAAAGCTATAACAGAACCTCATAATTTCCCAGTCGGATTTGCCAGCGGGGTCAAAATCGCTTCCGCCTTTGCCTCCGCCCATAGGCAGACCAGTCAAAGAGTTTTTGAACGTTTGTTCAAAAGCCAAAAATTTGACGATTGAAAGGTTTACGTTTGGTTGAAAGCGCAAGCCTCCCTTATAAGGTCCAATGGCATTGTTAAATTGAATTCTGTAAGCGCGGTTGACGTGATAAACTCCATTGTCATCCATCCAAGGAACACGGAAAATTATCTGTCTGTCAGGTTCAACCATTCTTTCAAGAATACAATTTTTTCGCAAAACAGTTTCGTTTTCTTGAATTGCAGGCGCAAGGGAATGAAGTACCTCCCTTACAGTTTGCAAAAATTCTTTTTCATTTGGGTTTTTTCTTTCAGTCTCCAAAACGACTTCGTCAATATATGACATATATATACCTCTATTCGGAAATGTTATCATCAATAATCATTTTATAGTACGTTAATCGACATTTTTCCTCTTTTGTCGATTATCATACCACCGCTACTAGAAAATAGTCAACAGATTTAACAATTATTTTTTTACATTTATTCAAGATAAAGTATGAAAAATTT
>CAZQGE010000018.1:0-25267 GCA_964592815.1 uncultured Bacteroidaceae bacterium
ATCCTAAAAATGCACCTATTTTGATTGCATTTTCAAATAAAAAAATAAAGGAAGTAAATACATGAGCATTTTTAATGGCAAAACACTTATGATTACGGGTGGAACGGGAAGTTTTGGTAACGCTGTTCTCAATAGATTTTTAGATACAGACATAAGAGAAATTCGCATTTTTTCAAGAGATGAAAAAAAACAAGATGATATGCGTCACGAATATCAAGCAAAATTTCCACAAGCAAGCAACAAAATAAAATTTTATATTGGTGACGTCCGAGATTTGCAAAGTTTGAAAAACGCTATGCACGGAGTAGATTATATTTTTCACGCAGCGGCGTTAAAGCAAGTGCCAAGTTGCGAGTTCTTTCCAGTTGAAGCGGTAAAAACCAATGTTTTAGGCACAGAAAACGTGCTTACTGCGGCAATTGAGGCAGGGGTTAAAAGAATAGTGTGTTTGTCAACGGACAAAGCTGCGTATCCCGTAAACGCTATGGGTACGTCAAAGGCTATGATGGAAAAGGTTATCGTTGCCAAATCAAGGACTGTTGATAGTGAGAAAACAAAAATATGTTGCACAAGATACGGCAACGTTATGTGCAGTCGTGGAAGTGTTATCCCTCTGTTTATAGAGCAAATTAAGGCAGGGAAAAGTTTGACCGTAACCGAACCAAATATGACAAGGTTTATTATGTCTTTGGATGAAGCTGTCGACCTTGTGTTATTTGCCTTTGAAAACGGAAACAACGGTGATATTTTGGTTCAAAAAGCCGCAGCAAGCACAATCGGTGATTTGACCACGGCAGTAAAAGAGTTGTTTGACAAAGACAATAAATGTGAAGTTAAAAAGATAGGTATAAGGCACGGCGAAAAAATGTATGAAACGTTGTTGACGGATGAGGAATGCGCTCACGCTGAAGATTTAGGGAACTTTTATAGAGTGCCTTGCGACAAACGTGACTTGAACTATGACAAATATTTTGTTGAAGGAATAGAACAAACTACCAAACTGACCAAATTTGACTCTAACAACACGACGTTGCTTGACGTTGAAGGCATAAAAGAGAAACTTTTATCGCTTGATTTTATCAAAGAACAACTGGCAGAATTTGACAAATAACGGGAAATTATGAAAATACTGGTTACTGGTGCGAAAGGTTTTGTTGGCAAAAATATTGTAGCAGAACTTAACAACGTAAAAGAAGGCAAAAGCAAAGCATATCCTTTTTTGAGTGATTTGGAGCTTTATCTTTGTGATATTGAAACCTCTGAAAATCAACTCGACAGATATTGTGAAGATTGCGAATTTGTCTTTAATCTTGCAGGGGTAAATCGTCCTGAAAACGTTGACGAATTTATGCAAGGAAACTTTGGTTTTGCAACCAAATTGTTGAGTATGTTGGAAAAACACAACAACAAAGCCCCCGTTTTGCTGACAAGTTCAATTCAAGCTGAGTTAGATAATGATTACGGCAAATCTAAAAAAGCGGGAGAGGATTATATACGCGCTTACGGCGAAAGAGTGGGCGCAAAAACCTATATTTTTAGACTGCCAAATGTTTTTGGAAAATGGTGCAGACCAAACTATAACAGCGCAGTTGCGACGTTTTGCAACAATATTGCCAACAACTTAGAAATTACTGTAAACAATCGTGAACACGTTATGACGCTTGTTTACATTGACGACGTTGTGCGGAATTTTATTAACGCTATCAACGATAAAGCCGTTTGCGAAAATGGTTTTTGCAAAGTTGACGTAGAATACAAAGTTACCTTAGGGCAAATTGTTGATTTGCTTTATTCTTTCAAAAACAGCAGACAAAATTTGACTGTCCCAAATATGAGTGACGGATTTACAAAGGCGTTATATTCCACGTATCTGTCATATCTTGACAAAAAAAATTTCAGTTATCCGCTTGATATGCATATTGATTTGAGAGGCAGTTTTACAGAATTTTTGCACACGGACAACAATGGACAAGTGAGCATAAACGTATCAAAACCGCACATTGTAAAAGGTCAACATTGGCACCACACAAAAAATGAAAAATTTTTGGTGGTAAGCGGAAAAGGTGTAATTAGGTTCAGAAAAATTGATAGCGATGAAATTATAGAATATTATGTATCTGGCGACAAGTTGGAAGTGGTTGATATACCGACGGGATACACTCACAATATAGAAAATTTAGGGGACACGGATATGGTGACTGTGATGTGGTGCAATGAAATTTTCAATCCACAAAAACCAGATACATATTTTTTGGAGATTTGATATGGAAAAAATTAAGGTTATGACAATTTTAGGCACACGTCCTGAAATTATAAGATTATCTGCAGTAATTAAGGCTTGCGACAAATATTTTAATCATATTTTGGTGCATACTGGGCAAAACTGGGACTATACTTTGAACCAAGTTTTTTTTGAAAATCTGGAGCTTAGAGAACCAGATTATTACCTTGATAGCGTCGGCAAAAACTTGGGTGAAACTATGGGGAACATAATTGCAAAGTCCTATGAAGTCATCGAGAAGGAAAAGCCAGATGCCGTCTTAATTTTGGGCGACACCAACTCGGCATTGTCTGCCATATCGGCAAAAAGACTTAAAGTACCAATTTTTCATATGGAAGCGGGAAATCGTTGCTGGGATTGGAACGTAAGCGAAATGATAAACAGAAGGGTTGTCGATGCAATTTCGGACATAAATTTGCCTTATACAGAGCATAGCAGAAGATATCTTTTGAGCGAAGGAATAGATGGCAAAACAATGTTTGTTACAGGCTCGCCAATGCGTGAGGTTTTGGATACGTACACCGACAAAATCGAAGCAAGCGACGTTTTAGAGCAACTTGATTTGCAATGTGGGAAGTATATTTTATTGTCAAGCCACAGAGAAGAAAACATTGATAATGAAGAGCATTTTATGTCGCTTATGAGCGCAGTAAACAGCATTGCCGAAAAATACAAAATGCCTGTGATATATTCAACGCACCCACGCTCCAAAAAATTTATTGAAAAGCGAAATTTCAAATTTAATCCACTTGTTCAAACTCTCAAACCATTTGGATTTTTTGATTATAACAAACTGCAAAAGAACGCATACTGCGTGCTTAGTGACAGCGGAACGTTGAGCGAGGAAAGTGCAATGCTTAATTTCCCAGCCGTTTTAATCAGAACATCAACAGAACGCCCTGAGGTTTTGGACAAAGGTAGCGTAGTGATTGGTGGAATAACTGAAAAGGATATTTGCCAAGCAATGGATATGGCTGTTGCAATGAAAAACAACAACGAACCATACGTTATGGCAGAAGATTATGCGGACACAAACGTATCTTTGAAAGTTGTTAAAATCATTCAAAGCTACGCTAAAATAGTTGATATTACCACTTGGGGAAAAAGATAAACTTATACCAAAAATTGAGAAAACAAGTGGTTAGAATACCTAATTTGCAAATATTTGATGATAGATAACTTTTATCTATATATTTTTACGCAAGAAAAAGCTATGCTTTATTATCAAAGTATAAACACCTAAAACTTTACAAAGCGGACAGAAAACAACTTTTTAAGAATACGTGCATTTTGCACGGCTGGCGGATATTTCAAAGAAACTATGATAAAACCGTTGGTTGAAGGCGCAATAAACTTGATTGTTTCTTTGATAAGTGTAAAATATCTGGGCTTGTTTGGTGTTTTCTTGGGTACGTTTATAAGTTTAGTATGTGGCAGTTTGTGGGTTGACCCATATGTGATATTCAAAAAGTGGTTTAAGAAACCCGTATATAAATATTTCGTGAAATATATAATTATGATGGTGATAACTTTTGGTGTTGGCACGCTGTCTTACTATTTGTGCAGTTTGGTGACACTTGAAAACATATATATAAACTTTGTTGTTAGATTCGTTGTTATATGCTGTTTGCCATTGCCACTAATTTTGCTTTCTACCATAAAGATGAACGGTTCAAAAATGCTTTATCAAAGAATCAAGAGCGGTTTTAATAAGTTAAAAATAAAACTTAAGCGCGGAAACAACGTTTAATTTGTTTAATATTTTAGTTTTGTAATATTACATAATTCAACATAAAAAAGCAATTAAGGTTCTTTGTTGCGTCAATCAAAATTGACAGATTTGCAAAACTGTGTTAACATCTTTGCATTATACAAATATTAAAGTAGGTAATTGATGATACATTCGCTGACTTTTAATTACAACAAGTTATTAAGCAACAAAATTCCAGACAAAGTTAAACGTTTTTTATATTCCGATTGGTATCTACTTATTTTGACGGTTCTATGTTTCTCGTCTTGGGTGGCTAATCTGCCTTGGTTAGGGTTTGCTACAATAACTGTTTTTGGAACTGTAATTCTTATAATTTTAGACGACTTGACGCCTGTGATACCGCTTGCAATGTTTGCGCCTTTTGTTATACCAAGCAGCGAGAACATTCAAGGTTATTTGAGTCTGATTTACATATTTATTCCGCTGATTATCGCTGCTATATTCCACGTTGTTTATTACAGAAAAAAATTTCATTTAGGCAAAATGTTTTATCCGCAACTTTCTATATCCGTTGCAATGATTGTTGCGGGTTGCACAAGCATTGCGCTTGACAGATACGTTGGCGCGCTAGGATATACATTTATGCTTGGCCCAATGATTTTGATTGCATATTTTTTGTTTTACAATTATTCAATGCCAAACAAGTTTATCAAAGGCACGGACTACGTTGCAAAAATGCTTATGTATATGGGTATTTTGATGGTGGCGCAAATAATCGTTTTTTACGTTAGGGTTAATGTTCCTCCTGCGAATTGGGGAAAAATCAATGTAGATTTAGGTTGGTGCATTTCAAACAACGCTGCAACCTTACTTTTGCTTTGTGCTCCGATGTGCTTTTATTTGGGCGCAAAAAGCAAATTTATTTTGCTTTACGCATTGATTGGTGTTGTTGAATATATCGGCGTATTTTTGACGTTTAGCCGTGGTGGAATTTTGTTTGCCGTGATAACTGGAGTGGTGGTTGTAATTTACACTTTGGTCAAGGCAGAGTATAAAAAAAATACTTATATCGCCTTTGGCATTACAGTTGCGGCAATTTTAATTTTCTATTTTTCTATATTTAATCAAGCAAACGATGCAATCAGAAGTTTGTTGGCGCAAGGCGTTGGCGGAAGCGGACGAAAGGAACTTTATATTGAAGCCCTACAATCTTTTATGAAACACCCGATTTTTGGTGTGGGTATGGGTTTTAACGGGAAGTATTATCCAATTACAACAATCAATTTTTATTGGTTTCATTCAACTTTGTTTCAAATTGTTGGAAGCACGGGTTTGATTGGCATTTGCGCTTTCTTATTTTTGTATATAAGAAGATATAAAATAATCTTTAAGAACGTAAGAAGAAACAAATGGAATGGATTTATGTTGTTGACGTTTTTAGGCTTTGAACTTTATTCGATGATTGATACCGGCACGTTTATTCCAATGCCGTTTATGTTGCTTATGATGCTGTTGACAATGGTTGCAGAAAAGGAAATGGATTTGCCTATAACAGACAAAGGTCATATCAATGTAAATGAAGAATATAAAAGGGAGATTGCAGATTGACAAACAAAATAGCGGTTTATCTATTCAATCTCAAAAAAGTGTGTTAAAATTAAATTGAACGTGAATAATTGCCACGTTATGTTGAAAAATTAAGAAAGAAAAGAGGCGTACTATGGCAGAAAAAAAAGAAAATACAAAGAGCAAAGAAACAGCAAAGTCAAGTTCTAGCGGGAAAACGGCTATAACGCTGAATAAGGTCGCATTTTACACTATGGCAGTTGTTGCTGTTTTGTATTTGGTTGCAATGATTTTAAGCGCGGTTGGGTTGTCCTCAAAGATTGTTGGTGCAATGCAAGGTGTTGCAACAGCAATTATGATTTGCATAGTCTCGGTTTTGGGTTGGAGATACGTTTCCAAAAAGCCAGCCGTTTGGGTTGTTCTCTACGTTGTATGTCTTTTAATTGTTGTAATCGGCATAATTGTTCCGTTGGTGCTGTAAAAGTAGGTGCTACCGAAAGCAAATGATGATGTATTTTTAAGTAAATATAAAAAGAACCGTGTTATACGGTTCTTTTTTACTTAAATAATATTTTACGCAGTAAATATTGTCAAATATCAGTAAATATGGACAAATATTTTTTTTCATCAAATATTGTCAAATTTTAATTATGTTTTTAGTGTCTGTCTAAATTCGCTTGAAAAGTTTGTTTATCAACCTAACAATGTGGCTTTTTCGACCACAACAGCGACTATAAAACAAATCCACAGCGCAACGATAAACATTCCTTCTGCAGGTATTGCAAGTTTTGTGTAGGGACATTTCCAACCTTTATCCACAAAAGTGAAAATAAGTCTTATCCAAAACACAGCGTTTGAAAAGAATAAGCCACCGCAAAGAGCGAAAAAGGGTTTTTGACAAGCAAAAGCCAAAAAAGCTAAAAACAAGCCCAAAGCCAGCGAAATGCCACCATAATAAACGCGTATTTCGGTTTTTCCTGCTGCGTCAACTGGTTGCACAGAATAATTTTTGCCGTATTTCAAAGGTTTTGCCATAAATACAATGGCTGTGCCTAGAAAGTAGATGCATAGTCCAATAGTGGCTATCGTTGCGGCAATGTTGTGAGATAAAACTTCTATCATATTTTCCTCCAAATGTTATATTTCTTTGACTAAGACGTATGCTAAGCCAAATACATTTTTTAATTTTACAAACCCTAACCGATTGTAAAAAGCTAAGGCGTTTTTATTATTCGCGCCAACGGTAAGTCGTATATGCGTTACGTTTTGTTCTTTAAGGTGCTGTAAAAGCGTATCAATCAAAAGTTTGCCGTAACCTTTATGTTGATAATCTGGCAAAATATCAATGTGTAGGTGGCAAGGGTACGTGTCGTAAATTTTTTTCATTAGTCTTTCTTCTGTTTTAAGCGATAAATAATCTATATAAGACAACTTTTTTGCTTTTGATAAATAATTTGGGAAGACGCTTTCAAATTTTTGCCTGTCAATGGAACAAATAACATATCCGACGGCACAATCATCTTCATCGGCAAGCACAAAACAGTTTTTGGGTTCGTTGTCTATGTAATAGTCACAATAAAGCAATGAAACAAGGTCTTTATTTTCCTTATACCGAGTTAAAGTAGCTGTTTCTGCACATATACGTTGAACGGCGGGTTTGTCGTTGACTATAAATTTTCTAACCTTCATTACGCCCCCAATAATTGTCGCATATCGCAAACAAGTTCTCCGTTGCTAGTAAGTTTCAAACTTCCAAAGAAGTCAATCAACGAGACTTTTTCAACCACAGACATAACTTCGGGTTTCATTGTGTTGATATTGAGCGTGTTAACCAAGTCTTTCATTGACATATTGACAAACAAAGTTTGCATTGTAGAACTTAAATCTTTCAATTTTGTATCTTTCAAAGAGTAAAGCAACGTATCAACTTCTATGTCAACAAATTGACTAAGCGTCAAATCGTCCATAATTGATGAAAGCCCTGTTATAGGTTTGTTTGAAGACATAAGATTTCTTAGCAACGCAATGCTTTTTGCTTTGGTTATTGCAACTCTTTCAGTTGACAAATAGTCTATGTAATTTGGTGTACTTTCGCTGCCATTATTCCAAGCAACTTGATTTTGAGTTGCCAAAAAACCTTCTATTTTTTCAAAGCGTTGTAAACTCGTGTGAGCGGGGTTTTCAGCGTCATAAACGACGTAACCGCCTTGAATATAAACAAAATTTCCACTTGTCGACTGTCTATATATTGTTTCTGTGGCTTTTTTTGAATAAATTTTGTCGCCGTCAACGTATTTGAATGTGTCGTCGCCAGTTGCCGCAAAGCAGTCGTTTATTTTGATAAAATAGTAATCGCCCGCAGTATCAGCTGTGAATTTTACAAAGCCTTGTATGTTTGTTCCATTTTTCAAGCTGTCAGCGGAGGTTGACGAAGTAAAGGTTGCAGTTGAACAGTCATAATAGAACTTGTTAACTGAAATGTCGTCCATTTGGCTTTGGGCAGCGGGATAATACCCGTTTGTGCAACGCACATATTTTGGGAGGTCGGAGTGAGCGGGGTTTGTGCTGTCGTAGGGATAAAGTTTTCCACCAGATAACACGCAAAGTTTATTATCCGTTGAAGCACTTTTGTATTTGATACCTGATTTATCGCCCGCGCCAGTTTGACGGAAATAAATATTTGTAAAATCATTTTGACTTGCCAAGTAAGCAACCAAAGCGGGATTATATTCAAAATTGTTTTCGGCACGTTTATAATAGCAGTTCAATTCCGATATTTTTTGGGCAGCTATAATGGCATTTGAAATTGGCGCGTATGAGTAGGTGATAGTAGTCCCTTCTTTAATTAAGTCGCTGTCTTTGACAGGGAAATAATATACGCCCGAGCGGAAATAAGTTCCGTTTGCTTTATTATAAACAAAAGCATAATTTTCTGATGATGATGAGTACGCTGCGTTGTCAGCCGAAACAAGCCAATGCAATCCGCTTGAAGAAGATTGAACTTCATTGTTTGTTGAAACTTCCAAAATGTCAGAAAAATACATTTCGTTCATAATGTTTTCAAATGCAACACCGATATTTGTGATTTTAACATTCGTGAGCTTTTTAATTAGGGTGTGCGATGTGCCAGTTGAAACAATTTTATAAAGTTTAACATTTGGATTGTCAGCTTTGAACGCCTCGTCAATTATGGCTTTTTTGTACATTTCTTGGACGGGGTCAAAGTAGTAATATTGTACGTTTATATCTAGTGGAGTTAAGAAACCTTGTTGAACAAATTGATAGTTGTCCAGGTCTAAATCGATGATGTCGCCTAAACGCAAACTATTGAAAAAATTGCCGATGTCAGACAAATTTACTGATGCAATACGTTGCAAAATTTTGCTGTCTGGCGAAGTAACGGAGTCGGCTTTTAGGTATAGGGCAGAGTAAGCTCCGCTTGTGTATTGTTTGAAAGTTTGATTTAGGTCGTCAAAGTAATATTTAATCAAACTTACGTCATCAATCTGCGCTTGTGACGCAAGATAATAACCGCCGTAGTAATTATAACGGGTTGTCGTTGCCGACATTGACGACGGGTCGAAAACTGTGTAATAACCCGTTGTTTTTTTAATATAATCGCCGTAAGCGTCAAGCTGAGCAGTTCTGTCATAGCGTTGCTTGCCTTGGAAACGGGTATCTGTGGTGTTGTAGAGATAATATTCAGTTACGCCGTCTAAGTTGCTGTCGATGCCCACGTAATCCCCTGTTGCGTTTGCCGAATATACGAATTTATATCTGTCCAAACCTGTGTGCAATGTAGAATTATATGGCAAATACGTTGCCGATACTTCTTGATAAACAAAGTTTCCGTTTTCGTTTTCAATGTAAGCGCCGTACAAAATTTGGTTTGTTACAACGTCTTTTAGGCTGAGAGTGTCAACCAAGGAACTGAGTTCAGATACTTTTGCGTCTTTGAAGTTGTAAAGAACATTGCCAGGCGCGATTGGAAGTATGTCGCCAAGTTTCATAGAAAGCAGAAAATCTGCGGAAGTTGAAAGTCCGTTCAAAGACAGTTCCGAAATCTGTTGAATTGTTGATTCCGCCTTGCCACTTTTTACTTTTAGGTATCCGCTTAAACCTTCGGTTAGTTTGGTTGAAGCATTTGCAAGTTCTGATTTTTCAGAATAACCGTAAACAACAGGAGAAGCAGCAACAGGAGGCGCGGTTGGCGCGGCGGTGTTGATATATACAGATGAAACGTTCACTTTTCCGTCCGTTAAAATTATTGAATTGTTTTGAATGCCTTGTTGTATGGTTGACGTCAAGGTAGATGACGTATAAAGATTGGCAAGCGGATAGAAATCTGTCATTTTCGGTTCATAAACGGTGTAGGGAGTTTTTACGCCTGCAACGTCTTTTTCATACGTTACCGCACTAAAAAAGTTTATTGCGCTTTTGACGTATAACGGCTTGCCTTGGTGTTCTGTTTTGCTTGCGTCGTATGGTTCATACGCTATAAAACGGTAAAATTTCTTTTCGTTTGCCGCCACGTCAAACGCACTAGAATTTGACGAGTTGTCAACTTTGTAAATAGGAGTATGCGGCGCAGAAGGGTTTGCGTCTGCTTCGGCTTGTTTTTTGTCAATGAAGCGTAGCTCCTTATAAACAGGAACTCCGCCTGACGTAACATCGCTTATGTATGTTTTGGCATTTTCTTTTATGCTTGCGTATTCTGTGCTTGCAATAAGCTCATAACGATTGACCAGAGCATATACGCGGTTATCACCGCTTTTTATAAAAGTGTCTAAATCAATGCCAATAATTTCGCCTAAGTTTAAGGTTTTTAAGGCGTCTGCAAATTTAGAAATTTGTAGGTTTGCAACCGAGTCCAAAGCCTTTATTGGGGTTTCACCGCCTAAGTTAAGCCCTAAATTATCCTTAATAGACTGCAAAGTTAAATTTTCAGGAGTAAACAACGCTTTTATATTCTGCATAACAGAACCTACGTTGCTTTGCATATTGTCTGCCAAAATCGGATATTTGTCTATGTCGGCTTGTGTTAAGCCTAAAAGCGTTGTGATGTTTTGCACTTGAACGTCTTCTACAATCTCGTTTAAGTGATTGGGAATTTCCAAAATTGGATAGTCAAAAACAGAGGAAATATCAATTCCAGAAATTTTGTCTGGAATAGGTAGTCCATAATTGGCTTTCAGTTTGTTTAATGTTAATGTGTTCGGGCTTTGAAAGTCCTTTATCGCCATAGAAATTATGTCGGCAAGTGTTTTATTGATTAAAACATTGTCGCTTGGTAATAAGGTGAAATTAAATGAGTTCTGAAGTTGACCAAGAGTAACAGACGTGCTTACCGCATAAGCAGCACCGCCTATTGCACCAACAAAAAGAATTATGCCAACAAGCATTCCTGCTACAAAAGTAAAAAACGATTTCATTTAATTCCTCCGTTATTTGCCAACAAAAATATTGGTAAGCATAGTTGCAATAGGGTTGTTAGAATATATCAAATCAGAAAAAACATTCGACTTAATATAATCTATCGCAGTGGGAATTTTATTTTCCAAAGATGCTAAGATACCAAAAACAAAAAGCACAAAAATTGCCAAAAGCCCAATGCTTAGAATTGCACCCAGACACCTATCCAATGCTTTAACACCACCGCTGTCCGACTCGTGCATACCTCTTGTAAGTTTTCGCAAGACAGCGAAAACTATTGAAAGTCCAATGCAGAATAAGATGAACAAAATTATCATAATCAACAAGCCTGTCAAATTGTCAACGACAACATTTGCAAGTGAAACTCCGTTGGTTGTAACAAATTTTGAAGCTAACAATTTTGCGATATTACCTTTTACCAAGCCGTCCGCGTCGGTAAACGTTACCAAATTTTCGCCGACTCTTATTTTTTGAACGCCGTCAATTGGGTCAACAAATATAGGCTCGGTGAAACTTGCTCCCCAAGATACGGAAGACGTCGTCAGCGCTTGTTGCAACTGCTCAGACAAACTAAAATTTCTTGCAGGCAAATATGAAAGCCCTACAAAATAGAGCGATAAAAGCAATATTGGGAACATAAGGAAAAAACCTTTCAGGGATTTTGAAATGCCACGCCAAAGCCCCCAAAGCAGAAATAATGCTATGAGAACAACTAATGCTATGTCTAAATATCCAAAATTTGCCGAAAGAACAATCGCGGACATAATTCTCTCCTTAGTTTATATAAGTAACTTAATTATAACAAAAAAGCTGAAAATTGCAATACGTTAATTTTTTACAGTTGGCATATTTTCTAAACTTCTTAGTAGGATATTTTTTCAAGGGATATTGCAAGAGAATTTGGCAACAATTTATTTATGAATTACATTAAAAGCGTTAAGGAACTCAAAAGGCAGATTGTGGTGGTATGTTTTGGTACACCTTCAATATCGGGGGACGCGCTCGGCCCTCTTATAGGGACGTTGCTTACCACAAAATATAAATTAGATGCGTTCGTATACGGGACGTTGACAAATCCAATAAACGGAAAAAATATGAGTGCGTGGATTTCTGCGATTATTGAAGCGCATTCAGATGCGATAATTTTGGCAGTTGACGCAAGTTTAGGCACAAAAAGCAACGTAGGGAAACTTGTTTTTAGGTCGGACGGCGTTTGCCCTGCTGCTGTAAAAGGAATGAAAGACAGATTTGGTGATTTGGGAGTTTTGGGAGTTGTAGGCAACAGTCAAGGCGAACCGCTTATGGAGCTTATGCAAGTATCTGCGCTTAAAGTATCAAAAATGGCGGATAAAATGGCATTAGTCATCAAAACCGCTGTGGACGAATGGAAGACTGAAGTATAAAAATTCCGAAAAAAATACTGTTTATCTTAATATTTTTTTAACATTTCGCATATAAAATTCATTTGAGAGCGACAAATGGGGATTGTTATCGTTTTTAATACTCGTTGACAATTTATCGATTGAATTATATAATTTTATAATATACAATTGCGTGTTTGCGCCATTTATATCTCGGGTATTTGCCCAGGAGGAAAAATGAAAACTTCTACTAAGAGAACTATTATAATCGTGACCATTGTACTTATGGTAATTTTGGCTATTGTTTTAGCCGTAAGTTTGACAAGACCAACTGAAATTGCTTTCAGCGGTGGAACCAATTCTTTGGAAGGACTTTTTAAGAGCGGTAAAATTGAGGCGTTATACGTCGAAGGCGCATATACGGTCAAAATTAAACTTGTCGGAGAAAAAGGTTTTGGCTATTTTGCATATATAGACAGCAGAGTTCAGCTTAATGACACTTTGACAAAATGGAATAAAGATATTAAGGACGCAGGTGGCACGCCTGTAAACGTAGCCTTGCAATATAGCGACCCGTCAAGCACTTCTTTGCTTACGTCGTTGATTGTGCCAATTCTTATGCTGGTGGTTTTGGGGTTGCTGTTTATGTTTATAATGAAAAAATCGGCAGGAGCAAATAATCAAGCGTTGAACTTTGGCAAAACAAAAGCTAATCAAGTTAAGGACATAAAAGTTAGATTTAACGACGTTGCAGGCGCAGACGAGGAAAAACAAGAATTGCAAGAAATTGTTGAATTTTTGAAAAGCCCTAAAAAGTTTACTGAAATTGGAGCGAGAATTCCAAAAGGCGTGCTTTTGGTGGGCCCTCCTGGAACAGGTAAAACTTTGTTTGCAAAAGCAGTTGCAGGCGAAGCTAACGTACCATTTTTCTCAATAAGCGGTAGTGACTTTGTTGAAATGTTCGTTGGTGTTGGTGCGTCTCGTGTTAGAGATTTGTTTGAACAAGCAAAAAAGAATATGCCTTGCATAGTATTCATCGATGAAATTGATGCCGTTGGTCGTCAGAGAGGTGCAGGCTTGGGTGGCGGCAACGACGAAAGAGAACAAACATTGAACCAACTTTTGGTGCAAATGGACGGTTTTGAAGCCAACAACAGCATTATTGTTATGGCGGCAACAAACCGCGCAGATATTCTTGACCCCGCACTTATGCGTCCGGGCAGATTTGACCGTCAAATATACGTCAACACTCCAGATGTCAGAGGCAGAGAGGCAATTTTCAAAGTTCACAGCAGAAACAAACCTCTTGCCCCAGACGTCAATTTCAAGAGTTTGGCAAGACTTACAGCTGGTTTTACAGGCGCAGACATCGAAAATCTTTTGAATGAAGCGGCAATTTTGGCAGCAAGGGACAATAGAAAACTTATTGGAATGCACGACGTATCCGAGGCTATAAACAAAGTTATTGCAGGGCCTGCCAAAAAGAGTAGATTGGTAACGGCATCGGATAAGCGAATTACCGCTTATCACGAATCTGGGCACGCCATAGTTGCGCGACTTATGAAGCATTGCGACAACGTGCACGAAGTTAGCATAATTCCACGTGGTATGGCAGCAGGCTACACCATCACTTTGCCCGAAAACGATGACAGCCATATGACAAAAGGCAAACTTTTGGATACTATTGCTATGATGCTTGCAGGCAGAGCTGCTGAGGAAATCGTAATTCAAGATATATCCACAGGCGCGTCAAACGACATTCAAAGAGCGTCGTCTTTGGCAAGAAAAATGGTAACTGAATGGGGTATGTCGGGCGTTATAGGCAATATGTATTTGGGTTCGTCACAAGAAGTATTTATTGGCAGAGATTATCAAACACAACTTAATTATTCAGATGAAATTGCGGGCAAAATTGACGAAGAAGTCAAACGTATTTTGGACGAACAGTATCAAGTTGCTTTGAAAATTTTGAAAGAAAACCGTACAGTTATGGAAAATATGGTCAAATTACTTTATGATAAAGAAACCATATATGAAGATGAAATTGACGAATTACTTGAAGGTAAAACTGTTGAGCAAGTCAAGTCAAAAGCAGACGAAAACGATAAAATGAACGCAACGAAGCAATCACCAGAAGTTAGTGCTGAAAAGCAAGAAAACTTAGAAACGGTTATTGCTTTGGAAGGTGAAGTTGAAAAACCTAAAACGGCAAAGAAGAAAACTGTCAAAAAGGCTGAAACAAAAAATGACGATGGCGATGCAACAAAACCCACGGACAAAAATGATGGCGACAAAAAGGATGCTGAATAACACAAAAATTGTGTTTGCATAAGATAAAATATGGCAATTTATAACCAGTTTATTGTATATACTCTCGCTCTATGCCGATGTTGAAGTCATCGGACGGCGGAGCGTTCCGCAAAAAATATAAGGAGATTGAGTATATGACAATTAAAGAAGCTAAAAAGGCAGACTTAGCAAAAATTATGGAGAACGACCCCGCAGCTACTTCTGTGTTTGTGGTCAAACATACCTACACGGGTTATAGGGCGCTTTGCGCGTATCGTTATGCAAATTGGTTTTATCACCACAATATGAAAGTGCTTGCGCATTTTATAATGTACAAAGTGAAACTTAAAACAGGCATAGAAATTCACCCCGCCGCAAAAATTGGCAAGGGCATTTTCATCGACCACGGAACAGGTATCGTCATTGGAGAAACGACCGAGATTGCCGACAACTGCGTGTTATATCAAGGTGTAACATTGGGTGGTACGGGCAAAGATACGGGCAAACGTCACCCGACTTTGGAAGAAGGCGTTATGGTATCGGCAGGCGCAAAGGTGTTAGGGCCGTTGACCATTGGCGCGCACAGCAAAATTGGCGCAGGAAGTGTTGTTTTGAAATCAGTTCCGCCATACTCAACGGTAGTGGGCGTACCTGGCAGAGTTGTAAAACAAGACGGAAAACGTGTTGCGGATATGGACCAAATTTTATTGCCAGACCCGATTATGGAAGAATTTAAGCGTATAAACCAAAGATTGTTTGACGTTGAAAAGAACTTAGGTATTCACGCGTGTCGTTATTCGATAACTTTGGATGACAACAATATGAACGCAACAGATGCGGAAAAAATTGCTGAAAAACTTGCAGACAGCGAAAGAACTAAGAACTAACTTACTGAGAGTAAAACAATAAAAAATTTGCCTAACAGCTTATGTGAAAGCAAAAAAAACTACAAAACCAAAACAGAACGCTTCAACGTTCTGTTTTTATATATTCGGTTAGAAATTCGATTTTCTAATTGTTTATATAAAAAAATCGTATTGCATAGGCAAAACTTTTCATATATAATAATAGTGCGTACTCGCCCACGCAAAGATATGGAGGGAAATATGTCAACCAAATATGGCGCTTATGCGGGCAAAGTCATCAAAATAGACTTAACCGCTCAAACAGCGACAGAGTATCCTTTTAGCGATGAGGATAGAAAATTGTTTTTGGGCGGAAAAATTATGGCGTCGAAAATAATGTATGATTACTTATTGACAATGCCTAACTTTAACAAAGATTTTGACTCGTTATCACCCCAAAATCCAATAATTATCACAACTTGTCCGCTTAATGCGATGGGTTCACCGTCAAGCTCGAGGTTTAACACCTCGACTATTTCACCGTTGACAGGAATTTATACGTCCTCAAACTGTGGTGGAAATTTCGGTTTACACCTTAAACGCGCAGGATACGACGCGCTTATCATTGTCGGAAAGGCAGCAGAGCATACCTATATTAAAGTGGGGCAAGATTTCAATGTTGAATTTTTGAATGCCGACCATTTGTGGGGTATGAAAACAGGAGAAACCCAAGAAGCGATTGGTGGAAAAGGAGGCAAATTCGTTATTGGACCAGCAGGCGAAAATCTTGTAAAATACGCGTGTGTTGTGTCTGAGGAACGTGCAGCTGGCAGAGGCGGAGTCGGAGCGGTTTTTGGTTCAAAAAACCTTAAAGCTGTGTGTTGTAGCGGAGTAAAAAGCCCTGAGCCTTTTGACAAAGAAAAACTTTTGCAAGTCAACAAAGACTGGACTGCTCATTTGCGAAAACACCCGATAACGGGAAAGCAGTTGCCTGCTATGGGTACAGCGGCGTTGGTTACGCCTATGCACGCCAAAAACTTGCTTGCAACAAACAATTACAGAAGCGGTAAATATAAAGATTTTGAAAAAATAAGCGGTGAAGCATTAAGCGAAAACAGTTTGGTTAGAAACAAAGGTTGTGTTACTTGTCCTATACACTGCGCGCGAATGGTAACCGTTGATAACAGAGTTGTAAAAGGTCCAGAAGTTGAAACAGTTGGGCTTTTTGGTGCGAATATTCTCAACAATAATTTGCAAAAAATTCTTGATTGGAACAACGAAATGGACGAGTGGGGAATGGATACCATTTCTTGTGGAAACACTATTTCATACGCAATGGAAGCTAACGAAAAAGGACTTTGGAACAGCGGTCTTGAATTTGGCAAAATAGATAATATTTCAGAAATTTTCAGACAAATTGCAATGAGAGAAGGCGTTGGTGACGAACTTGCAAATGGCAGCAGATGGCTTTCAGAAAAGTATGGCGGAAAAGAATTTGCAATGAACGTTAAAGGTATGGAACTTGCCGCCTATGAGCCGAGAGGTGCAGTTGGACAAGGCTTGGGATATGCGGTCGGGAACAGAGGCGGTTGCCACTTGAACGGCGGATATTTGGTTGTTTTAGAAGGTCTAGGACTTTCAATAAACCCTTATACGTACAAGGCAAAAGCCGCTTTTACAGCAATGTTTCAAGACCTTATGGAAGCGTGTTCGGCAGGCGGGAACTGTTTGTTTACTACTTACGCGTTTTTCCCGTCGTTTTTGATTACGAAACCGCATAACTTGGTAACTCGAATTGTCAACAAATATGCAACAAGCGTTGGCGCAGTTGTAAAACTTTTGTTGAGATTTCCTACTGCAATTCATTTTCATATGCCATTCAATATGTTGCCACACACAAAAGCATTGACAGCGGCAACAGGCTTCAAAATTACTTTTGGAGACTTTATCAGAGTAGGCGAACGCGGATATAATTTGGAGCGTATGATTGACGCTAAGTTGGGCATAACCTCAAAAGACGACGTTTTACCAAAACGATTGACAACAGAGGAACAAATAGAAGGCAGAACTGAAACGGTTGTACCACTTGAAAAAATGAGAAAAGAGTACTACGAAATTAGGGGTTGGGACGAGAATGGCGTTCCTACAAAAAAGATAGCGAAAAGATTGAAATTGGAGGGGACGGTAAAATGATTGAGGTAAAATTATTTGGTACGGCAAGGCTTGATTTGAATATGAAAGAAACGCAAATTGAAGCCGACACAGTTAAAGACTTGCTCAAAGGAATAGCAAAACAGGCAGGTGTTCCCGATAAAAAAATGAAGCAATTTTTGGTGTATGTCAATGAAGTAAACATTGACCAACTTCAAAGATTTAAGACAAAGTTGGTTGACGGCGACAAAATTATGATACTTTCGCCCTCGTCTGGAGGTTAAGAAAGTCATAAGCAAGTGCCTCGTCGAGAGTTTAGGAAAGACGTAATCAAAAAAGCCTCGTTTGAAGCTTAAGAAAGTCATAAACAAAAAGCCTAATATTGGTGGCTTTTGTATATGTTTATCTTGAGTGAACTGTTATTTTGAGTCTGATTTTTCTAACAGATATTTGATTGCGCTATCTGCCGCAATCGCCCCGTCTGCAACAGCTGTTACAACTTGACGCAATTGCTTTACGCGTATATCTCCTGCGGCAAAAACTCCGTCTATGTTCGTGCGCATAGCGTCGTCGGTTACAACGTATCCGTTTTGCATTTCAATCTGATTTGCAAATTCGTCAGATTGTGGTTTTTGACCAATGGCAACAAACACACCGTCAACAGAAAACGGTGTTAAAGTATTGGTTTTTACATCTTTAACTGTTATTTCAGTCAATTTTGGCAAACCCGTAAGTTTTGTAATCACAGAATTCCAAAGAACTTTCACCTTGCTTTTTTCAAGTCGACCTTGCAAGGTTTTATCTGCGCGTAAACTATCTCTGCGGTGAATAAGGTAAACAGTTTTTGCAAAACTTTCAAGATATAAAGCGTCTTCAACGGCTGTGTTTCCACCGCCTACAACGGCAACGACTTTGTTCTTAAAAAACGCTCCGTCGCAAGTTGCGCAATACGAAATCCCAGCACCGATTAACTCGTTTTCTTTTTCAATTTCCATTTTTTTTGGGCTTGCACCTGTTGCAAGAATTACTGTTCTTGCAGAAATTTCTCCGTTCGAGTTGGTTGTGAATTTCTTGTTGATAAAATCATACTTTGTTATTTGGTCAACAAAAAGTTCTACACCGAAATTTTGGCATTGTTTAAGCATAGTGTATGTCAAAGAAAACCCGTCTGTTTTTTCAACACCAGGATAGTTTTCAATTTCGGGGGTAGTGGATGCTTGTCCGCCCACCGCAAGTTTTTCAATTAAAGCAACTGACAACCCTGCTCTTTTTGCATAAATACCTGCGCAAAGCCCTGCTGGACCTCCGCCAATTATTAAAACGTCGTACATATTTTACCTCTTTTTAATTATAACTTGCCAAATAGATTTTAGTCAATGGTTTATATTTCTGTTTAAGGTCGAAAATGAAGGCAAAGTACTTTACAAAACGGCTTTTAACTCTTATAATAATAAATTATAGTGAGGTATAATACTTGAATGGATAACATCGACATTATCGAGATTTTGACAAACGGTGCAAAGTACCAAGGCAAAACGGTTACAGTTGCAGGTTGGGTGCGTACTGCAAGAGACAGCAAAACTATGGCGTTTTTGGCGTTAAATGACGGAACGTCTTTGAATCATTTGCAAATTGTCATTGACAAAAATGTATATACTAATGATGATTTGCAAGTATATTTGAAAAATGGCGTTGCTCTTGAAGCGACAGGGACTGTTGTTCCTGCTGTAAAAGAGGGTGATTTTGAAATCAATGCAAGCAGCTTTAAGTTGCTTGGTGATTGTCCTGCTGATTATCCTTTGCAGAAAAAATATCATTCTATGGAATTTTTACGTTCTATTCCGCACCTGAGAGTAAGAACAAATACATTTAACGCTCTTTTGAGAGTGAGAAGCAAGGTAAGTTTTGCAATACACCGTTTCTTCCAAGAAAACGGATATACCTATATTCACACTCCAATACTTACAGGAAGCGATTGTGAGGGAGCTGGTGAAATTTTCAGAGTAACCACACAAGGCTACAATGAAGCCAAACTTTGCAAGGACGAGAAAGAATACATTGAAAACGATTTCTTCAGAAGAAAAGCTGGTCTTACGGTTTCAGGACAACTTGAAGGTGAAGTTGCAGCTATGGCAATGGGCAAAATTTACACGTTTGGTCCAACGTTCCGTGCAGAAAACAGCAATACTCCGCGTCACGCCGCAGAATTTTGGCAAGTTGAACCCGAAGTTGCTTTTGCAAAACTTCCCGACATTATCAAAATTGCAGAGAGAATGATTAAGTTTATCATCAAAGCGGTTTTGGAAGAATGTTCTCCTGAAATAGAATTTTTTGAGAAGGCTTTTGAAAAAGGATTGAAAGAAAAACTTGAAAACGTCGTAAACAGCGATTTTAAGATTTTGGACTATTCGGAAGCCATCAAGATTTTGCAAGACAGCAAAGTTGATTTTGGATATCCAGTTGAGTGGGGGCTTGACCTTCAAACCGAACACGAAAGATATATAACCGAAAAAGTTTTCAACAAGCCGGTTTTTGTTATCAACTATCCTAAGGATATCAAATCTTTCTATATGAAACAAAACGACGACGGAAAAACTGTGTCCGCAACGGACTTGCTTGTTCCTGGCGTTGGTGAAATTATCGGATGCAGCGAAAGAGAAGCAGACTTTGAAAAACTTAAACAGGCTATGCTTGACAGAAATATGAATTTGGAAGATTACCAAGGCTATATGGATTTGCGTAAATACGGTTCTGTCCCTCACAGCGGTTTTGGTTTGGGACTTGAAAGAATATTGATGTACGTTACGGGAATAAACAACATTCGCGACGTGCAACTTTACGCTAGAACGGCAGGAGATTTGATGGCATAATGTATAATCTTGACATACCTGAAAAATATCGTCAAAGAATGACGGTAAGAGAAACTGAAAAAGCAATAAAGTTTGTTAAAGACGAGTTTCAAAAAAACTTTCAAAAGAATTTCGGATTTGAAAGAGTATCCGCTCCGCTTTTTGTAAAAAGCAAAACGGGTGTAAATGACGATTTGAATGGAGTTGAAAGAGCTGTCAGATTTGACATTTTGGAACAAGACCATTTGGAAGCTGAGATTGTGCATTCTCTCGCAAAATGGAAGCGTATGGCTTTAAGCAAATACGGTTTCAGAAGCGGAGAAGGGCTCTACACAGATATGAACGCTATTCGCCGTGACGATAATTGCGATAACCTTCACAGCATTTATGTAGACCAATGGGACTGGGAAATGGTGATTAGCAAAGAACAAAGAAACACGGAATTTCTTAAAATGGTAGTTATGCGAATAGTCGGCGCAATAGTTGACACGTTAGAGGCTACCAAAAAGGCTTTTCCTGTTATAGATTTGACGCTTAAAAGGGAAGTAAAGTTTATCACATCCGAGCAATTATTGCAAAGATATCCTAACCTTACGGGCAAGCAAAGAGAAACGGCAATAACAAAAGAATATGGAACAGTATTTCTTTTGCAAATTGGCGGAAAGTTGTCCGACGGCGCGCCTCACGACGGAAGGTCGCCTGACTATGACGACTGGGATATGAACGGAGATTTGCTCTTTTACGACGAAATATTAGAAGAAAGTTTAGAAATATCTTCAATGGGTATAAGAGTTAACGCAGACAGCCTTGTTAAGCAGCTGGAACTTGCAAACGCAACAGATAGAATTATAAACGAATATCACCAAGGCGTAATACAAAATCAATTGCCACTTACAATCGGTGGTGGAATAGGTCAGTCAAGACTTTGTATGCTTTTGTTGCAAAAGGCGCACGTTGGAGAAGTTCAGGTTAGCATTTGGCCTGAGCAAATGCGCAAAGATTGTGAAAAAGCAAGCATTCATCTTTTATAATAAAAAAGGCGGAATTTATGGAATTTAGAACACATACGTGCGGAGAATTAAGGCAAGAAAACGTGGGCGAAACTGTAAAACTTAGCGGTTGGCTGTCCAGCGTCAGAGATTTAGGCGCAGTTATTTTCTTTGTATTGCGCGATTATTACGGATATACGCAAGTTGTAGTATCCGATGAAAAAACAAAAGAGATGGTACGTTCAATTCCTCGTGAGTCAACGATATGCGTAGATGGCAAAGTTGCACTAAGAAGCGCACCAAACCCAGATATGCCTACTGGCTTTATTGAAATTGAACCTTCAAATATTGAGGTTTTGGGAAGATGTTACGAGCAACTCCCCTTTGAAATTTCGACTTCAACTCAATCGAGAGAAGACACGAGATTGCGTTACCGTTTTCTCGATTTACGAAATCCCGAGGTTAAAAACAAAATTGTTTTCAGAGCAAAAGTTGTTAGTTGGTTACGTCGTAAAATGACAGATATGGGCTTTTTGGAAATTACCACTCCAATTTTGACAAGCAGTTCACCAGAAGGCGCGCGTGACTTTATTGTTCCGTCACGTTTGCACCCAGGCAGATTTTATGCTTTGCCACAAGCTCCTCAACAATATAAACAGTTGCTTATGGCGTCAGGTTTTGACCGTTATTTCCAAGTGGCTCCTTGTTTCCGTGATGAAGATGCGCGTGCAGACAGAAGTCCCGGAGAATTTTATCAGCTTGATACAGAAATGTGCTTTGCAACGCAAGAAGACGTTTTTGCCGTTATGGAAGAAGTTTTAAGCGGTGTTTTTGCTGAGTTTTCAGACTGGAAAGTTGACAAAGGACCATTTAGACGTATTTCATATCGTGACGCTATGCGTGATTACGGTTCGGATAAGCCTGACCTTAGAAATCCCTTGATTATCAAGGATATTACAGATATTGTAAGCGAAAAAGCCCCGTTCTTTGAAAAAGGTAAAACAGTTAAGGCAATCGTTGTTGATAACTTTACGCAAACAAGAAAGTTTATTGACGCCCTTGGCGAAAAGTCTAAACTTAACGGTTCAAGTGCTATGTATTGGTTCAAACTTGACGAAAAAGGCGAGTTGGCTGGCGGAATTGCCAAATTCCTCGTTCAAGACTTTGACAGCTTGAAGGAAAGACTTGATTTGAAACCTAACTCTTTCGTTGCCGTTTTGGCAGAACAAAGCGGAGTTGAAAAACAAGCGGGTTATGTGCGTACCGAATTGGGCGTTGGCTTAGATTTACTTGAAAAGAAGGCTTTTCGTTTCTGTTGGATTGTTGACTTTCCAATGTACGAACTTGACGACGACGGCAATCTTACGTTCTGTCACAATCCTTTCTCTATGCCACAAGGCGGATTGGACGCTCTTAATAATATGAACCCCTTGGACATTCTTGCTTATCAATACGACAGCGTTGTAAACGGTGTTGAATTAAGCAGCGGTGCAGTCAGAAACCATGAGCCAGCAATAATGGAGAAGGCTTTTGAGATTGTGGGATATGGCAAAGAAGTTATTGAAGAAAAGTTTGCAGCACTTTATAATGCGTTCAAATTTGGCGCACCACCTCACGCGGGTATTGCCCCTGGAATTGACAGAATTGTTATGTTGCTTGCAAACGAACCTAGCATTCGTGAAATCATTGTATTCCCAATGGATAGAAACGCAAGAGATATACTTATGGGTGCACCTTCAAAGGTTACGGACAAACAACTTAAAGAAGTGCATATAAAACTTGACGTAACAAAGGAAGAAATTGAGTCGGAAGACAAACTCTTTGTTTGATTATCCCCTCAAATGTTAATCAATAAATAACGTGAGGGCAAAAGCCCGAAACGTAGGAGAATAATATGACAAAAAAACATCTTAGCGCATTGGCTGTCATACTTGTAATTGTGGTGGCTTTATCCGTGTTAACTGCTTGCAACAGCTACAAGTGGAACGCTATCGGTGGCGGAAGCCCCAACGCCGAAACTTTTTCCAACGGCGGTTATTTTGTAAGACAAGGCGAGTATGTTTACTTTATCAACGGCGCAGGTAATGAGACTGGTGATAATACATTCGGCACGCCCGTCAAACAAAGTCTTATGCGCGCTACAATCAAAAACGGTGTTATTGACAACAGCACATCAACAATCGTTGTTCCGCAAATTATTTACAACAAAAACTCCAACGGTGGGTTTGCGATTTTCGGTGAATGGATTTACTATGTAACTCCAAACGTCGAGCCTGACAAAAACGGCAACGCAAACACGACTTGGTCAAATATTATGAGGACAAAGATTGACGCAAGCGTAACACAGTTGATTGCAACTTTGGCAACTCGTGAAATTAACATTTTTTACACACCATCAAGAGTTCTTTATTATGAAAACAACACAATTAAATTTGTTGATTTTTCAGGAATGAAAACAACCAAAAATATAAATGACGGCAAGGGTGCGTATAAAGGTGATTTGGCAGACAACGTAACAAGTGTAACTTGGAATTATGATGATAATTACAAGTTAGGTCAAGCTACAAATTCTTCAGATTATATTTTCTATACGCAAACTGTAACTGGCGATGAGTCCTACAAATTCTACAACAACACCTATGCAGTCAAGCCCGACGGCTCTGATAGAAGATTGTTGATAAGTGAAAAGACGTATATTCCACAAGAAAAATTGGACGATTACGCAAAACATCCAGAAAATTATATAAACAGCACGTTTAAGGTCTCAATTATGAAATCAATCAGAGAAGACGACCAAAACGTAACGCTTTATTATAGCAAGGAAATCAAGAGTGGTGAAAATTCTGAAAAAATAGGTTTTTTTGTCAACAAATTTAATTTGACAACTGGATTAAAAGTTGAAAACGAAAAGAAACTTGCTGAAACTGTTCCTACTTCACTTTATCCAATAAGCTATGGTGAAGGCTGTCTAGTTTTGAAAGACGACGGATATTATCTCTACAAAAACGATGTTGACAACAAAACGGCAAAGAAGATTGTTGAAAAGGATAATACCATTTTGAAGGTTATTGGAAATGTTGTATATTATGCGCCAACAGCAGGCACAGCAGTCCTTGCAATCAACATTGATGTGACAAGAGCAAGCGCAACTTATCCAACCGCAACGTATATTATCCAAGAAAACTTCCTTTCAGATTGGCTTATTGCAGATTGGGATATTGTGAAGAATGAAAACAGCGAAATTGTAAACGTTAACTTCTTCTTCTTCACAAAAGACGACACCAGTTATTTGCATTATATCGACGTGATGACATTCACAAATGAAGCTGAACCATATATTGACAAAAACGGTAACGACAAATATGACGAGGGTGAACAATACATTGACGTCAACGGAAACGGTAAACGTGATGACGCAGAAAAGAGTGCATTGTTGGGCAGAAGAACAGCTGCCGACCAAGCTGCGTGGGATGAGGCAAACAAATAAAATAAATTTTACGAATACGAAAACAACGGCAAAAGCCGTTGTTTTTTATTAAAAAATATCTTTTCGTTTCAAAGTAATCTGAGTATATCAAAAGTTGCAATATGTATTATTGCATAATAGTTTCTGGACGCATAAATATTTATTTGGCATATTTACATATTAAAATACAGCGTTGATTACAAAATCTTTTTAAGTTTTGTTTAATTTCGTTTAACAAAAATTTTATTAAGCTAATTTTATGACGCTTTGAGTTTCTCATAACAATAAAGTGACATATTATTTTGCTATATATAATATATAAGGTG
>CAZQGE010000019.1:0-24985 GCA_964592815.1 uncultured Bacteroidaceae bacterium
CTAATTGCAACCGAATTAACGTTAAAAAAATAATTTTTGCACTTCGTCGTTTGACTTTTTTAACGTATGTGATAAACTAAATTAAGCAATTTTTAGGCGAAAAATATTTTTTAGTTTAATATGCGAATGTAGTTTAATGGTAAAACAGCAGCTTCCCAAGCTACGGTCGTGGGTCCGATTCCCATCATTCGCTCCATAGAAGAACTAATCGCCGATTTGCAGATGACAGTAATTAAAAAAACTGAACTGCGGAATCGGACGCCCCGTAAAAAAATACAATTTTTTAACTTAAGCATCAAAATTTAACTAATTTTTTAATTTTTCTACATAATTGGAGTGAACTATGTTTGTAATCGAAACAAATAAAATTTCAAAAGTAATTGGAAAAAAGAAAATACTAGATAACGTTTCTTTGAACGTCCGTCAGGGCGATATTTACGGTTTGATTGGCAAAAATGGCGCAGGAAAGACTACGCTTATCCGCATAATTTGCGGACTTTACAATCAAACTAGCGGAACTATTACCATCAACGGCGCATCATCAACAAAAGGTTTGGAATTTGAAAGAAAGAAAATTGGTTCTTTGATTGACTTTCCGTCTTATCAACCTAATATGAGCGCGTTTGAAAATATGAAAGCGTGCGCGCTTACTCTTGGCATAAACGACGACGCAAAACTGAAAGAACTTTTGCATACGGTAAGTTTGAATGCCGACGAACCACTTAGAGTCAAAAATTATTCTTTAGGTATGAAACAACGATTGGCTTTAGCAATGACTTTAATTGGCGACCCTAAAATTTTGATTTTAGACGAACCCGTAAATGGACTCGACCCAACGGGAATTTTTGAAATGCGTGAACTTTTAACACACTTGAACCGTGATTTAGGAATTACCATTTTGATTTCTTCTCACCTACTTGGCGAGTTGTCAAAACTTGCAAACTGCTACGGAGTTATGGACAAAGGCAAAATTGTAAAGGAATTGCGAGGAAGCGATTTGGAAATGCTTTGTCGCCCCTTTATCAAGGTTGTTGTTGGTGACTTGAAAAGAGCGTTAAACATAGTTTTAGAAAACTACCACTCTGAAGAGTTTGAAATTTTACCGTTTAACACTATTGCAATATACAACATTGAAAAAGGTGTAACTGGCGTGTCAACAATTTTTGCTGAAGGTAACATTCCAGTTTTAAGCATTATGCAATGTGAAGGCGATTTAGAAACAACATTCATTTCAATGATGGGAGGGCTTACAGATGAAAAATAAATCTACGTTCAGCGCAATGTTAGAAAGCGATTTTTACAAACTTTTCAGGCTGAAGAGCGTATTTATTTGCCCTATCATTATGGTTTTGCTTATCGCACTTAATTTCGGAATGTTTTGGTGGCTTAACAAAGTTACGGCGTCTGTTCCTGGTGGAATTCAAGAACTTACAATTAAAACTATGCTTTTCGCTTCATCTGGAAACGCAAATATACCTTTGTTTATTGCAATAATTTGCAGTCTTTTTGTAGGAAGCGAATTTGCGCACGGACTAATCAAAAATAATGTCGCAAGAGGAAGCAACCGCTTACAAATATATTTTTCAAAGATGATTGTACTTTCCGTTTTGGTGGTTATTTACACTTTAGGTTCATATTTGGTATCTGGAATTTTTATCGGAATTTCAAAGGCGATACCAAGTGTTGCAAGTGGTTTTCATATTTTTGACACTACAACAGTAGGACAATTTGCACGTACGGTATTTTTGCAAATATGGACAAATATATCCGTAACGTCCATATTTATGATGCTAGCGTTTTTGCTTAGAACTTCGGGTTCGGCAATAGGCGTCAACCTTGCAGTTTATTTCTTGTCAGGCATAATTTTGACCATTGTTGGCGCGCTGTCATCACAAGTTGCTTGGCTTGAAAAAGTCCTTTTATATATTCCTAATATGATAACGCTCACAATTGTTTCAACTCCAACGTTCACAACGCCTATTTGGTTGCGTGTTACGTTTATGCCTCTCGCGTACTTAATAGTGTCGTCTTTAATAGGAATTTCAACGTTCTTAAAACGCGACATAAAGTAAAGTCTTACTTTTTATTCACAAAAAACGTCACAAAAGAAGAATAATTTTTGTTGCATTAAAAAGTATAAAATGTTATACTCGCTTTACTGCACTAGACGGGGAGCTAGCGGTGCCCTGTAAACCGCAAACCGCTACAGCGGTGTCGAACGCCATTTTGAGGCATAATCTATGGTTGGCTGGATTGTGCAAGGAGTGTTGATAGCAAGGTCCTGTGCAATGTCATACTGTGAACCGTGTTAGAGCTTGATCGCAGCAGCACTAAGCAGGTGTTGGTATGTGCCACGGGGAAACTTTGAGGTAGCCACCTACACAGTTATCGCTTCGGTAGGTTTTGTCGAAAGTGGTGTGCAGTTTTCAAAAAGCAATCGTAATACGATTGCTTTTTGCAATTTATATAGCTTTTATTACACTCTTATTTCAAATTTTCGCTTATAAAATTTTTATTACTTTGCGTATTTTACACAGCCAATATCTTGTTTCTATTTTAATTATATCCGCTTAGATTATATTTTTTGAAAATTGATACTATAAAAAAATAAACCGCCCCATTGAGGGCGGTTTTATCTTGAGTTATACTATTTTTTTGCAGCTTCTTCTTCACGCTTTTTAGCGTCTTCAATAATTTTATCATTTGAGCTGGCTGGAACTTCTTCATATCTGACAAACTTAATTTCAAAACGTCCTCTGCCCTGTGTCATACTTCTTAAATCGGTTGCATAACGGAACATTTCAGATTGTGGAACTTCAACTCTTATAACTTGGTTTTTGCCAACAATATCATTCCCTAATATTCTTGCGCGACGTTTATTCATATCACCAAGAATATCGCCAAGATAGCTTTCAGGTACAGTAATTGTTGCTTCCATAAACGGCTCCAAAAAACAAGGCGTAGCTTTTGCACAACCTTCGGCATACGACAATTTCGCTGCCGTAATAAACGCAATTTCCTTACTGTCAACTGGGTGATATTTTCCGTCGTAAAGCGTTGCTTTGAGGTTGACCATAGGATACCCCGCCAAAACACCTCTCTTTATTGCTTCTCGCAAGCCTTTTTCAACTGCGGGTATAAATTGACGAGGAACTGCTCCGCCAACAATGGCGTCAACAAACTCAAATTCTCCGTCTTCTGCGCCTGGTTCAAACTTAATAAATACGTCTCCATATTGTCCTGCACCACCAGATTGTTTTTTGTGCTTTCCTTCGGCTTCAGCAACTTTTCTGATTGTTTCTCTGTATGCAACGCGAGGTTCTCTCCAACTAATGTCCAAGCCCAACTTATTTTTTATACGCTTGCACATAATGTCAAGTTGTGCTTCGCCAAGTCCACTAATAAGCACGTCAGAAGTCTCAACGTTCTTTTCAACCTTAAACGTTGCATCTTCGTCTTGCATTTTGATAAGCCCTTGAATAGCTTTTTCTTCATCTTTTGCTGCTTTAACCGCATAAGATATTACCGGTTTTGGAAATACTATTTTTTCAAAATCAATTTTATAATCAATTGCTGACAAGGTGTCGTTAGTGTTTGTATAAACAAGTTTTGCAAGCGCACCTATATCACCCGCTTCCAAGCAATCAACAGGTTCTTGTTTTTTTCCTTTTAATATGTAAATCGTTCCAACTTTTTCAGTTTTGTCTGCCGTATTATTATATATAGTATCGCCAGACATCAATTTTCCTGACATAACCTTGAATGTGAGAAGTTTTCCAACGTACGGGTCAATGACGGACTTAAACACAACCGCGCTAAACGGAGCATTTACGTTTGTATCAATTTGTTTTAATTCACCGTTTACAGTTGCGCTATGTGGCTTTGCTTTTACAGGTGATGGCATCAAATCAACAATTTTGTCCATCAACCGAGAAATGCTGACAGATGAAATTGCATTTCCTGCCATAAGCGGAATAAAACTATCGTTTGCAACTGCTGTGTGAACTCCTTTTTGAAGTTCCTCAAATGTAAACGGCTTTCCATCAAAGAATTTCATCATAAGTTCTTCGTCAGTTTCTGCGACCATTTCCATAAGCGAATTTTTGTATTCATCAGCAATCGCTTTCAAATCTGAGGGAACGTCAATTTGAGTTTGACCATCATTTGAAAAACCTTGACCGCTGAAAACGTCAACGTAACCAACCATTTTTCCTTCTTGCATAATTGGCAACTCAATGGGTTTTACAACGGGATATTTTGCAATTATATCCTGTATTGTAGAAAGAAAATCAGAATTTTCTTTATCAACAGCATTAACAAATATAAACGCTGGCGTGTTGTTTTCTGAACACATTTCCAACGCTTTTTCTGTTCCTACCGTCATACTTCCAGATGCGCTTGTTACAACAACTGCGCTGTCTGCCGCATAAAGAGCCGCAACCATTTCACCTTCAAAGTCAAAAAAACCAGGAACGTCAAGAATGTTGATTTTTGTATCACGGTGTATTGCGTACCCCAAAGACATACTTATGGATATTTTACGCTTAATTTCTTCATCGTCGAAATCAAACGTTGAGTTTCCATCATCAACTTTTCCTAATCGGTCAATAGTTTTAGCTTCAAAAAGCATAGCTTCGGCCAAAGAGGTTTTGCCTTCCCCTGAGTGCCCGATAAGAGCAATGTTGCGAATAGATTCAGATGTAAAGTTTCTCATAATTTTACCTCTTTTTTATAGTACTTTTTAATCATAAACCATAATTTATGCATTTGCAAGGTTAAAATTTTGACGACGACTTCAATAGCTATTCCAATATTTTAATGCTGTATTTTGATAAATTTTTCAATGTTAAACAAAATTTAGTCTAATTTTTTATACAAAACATAAACTTTAATATGACGACAATAGGAATTTACGACAGCGGAATAGGCGGACTTACAACGCTTAAAACATTATATGACTACTATAAAAATGCGAATTTTGTCTATTTTGCAGATAACGCATCAATGCCATTCGGCAGCAGAAGCAAGCAAGATATAGAAAACCTTGTAAGCTATTCCTTACAAACGTTGCAATCACAAACGGACGTACAAGTTTTAGCTTGTAATACAGCGTCTATGTCCTACAATTTGTCACCAGACGTAATAAAATTGAAACCTAATTTGGAAAAGCTAAACGACTCAGGAACGTTGACAATGGCAACACCTCTTACAATAAATCTGTTAAAAGAAAATTTAGATATAAACAATCAAAATTTTAAGCATACAAACACACATTCATTAGCAATGCTTGTTGAAAACTGTGCAGAATATTCTTATGTCACCCAAAAACCGTTAAATTTTGATTGTCTAAAAAAATATTTACATAGAGTTTTAGATGGAATTTTTAACGTTGATACAGTAATTATAGGTTGTTCACATTACGTTTACGTAGAACGCGCAATAAAAGACATTTTGAACAACAAGAATTTTGACAACGGTAATTTGCGAGTTTTAGAGCAACTGCAAAAAATTGGATTAAACGACAGAGGTGAACATACTATAAAGTTTATTTTCAGCGGAGCAAATGAAATGAAAAAGTATAAATATATTTTAGAAAACCTTAAATAAACTATGTTTTTCGAGGGGTAATTAAGAAAAGCACTTGTTTAGAGCATTAGATATAATCGCCGAACACATATCAACGTAAAACTTTATTTCTTTGGGCGCAACAACCAAATTTGACAGTTTTTTTCGCATTAGCAAATCGCGGTAATAATATAAATCAGGTTCAATATTTTTTTCACTAAGATAATTTTTTATAAAATCTTCCAAAACAGTTCTCATTGCAAGCACTAACGGAACACCAATAGTTAACACGTTCACTCCTAGTTCTTTGCTGTCAATTTTCTCTTTATCTTGTCCGACACCACTTCCAGGGGCTATACCAGAAGTCGAAATCTGAAAAGATTTTCCGAGCCTAACGGCAGATGAGGTTGCAAGCGAGTCAATTAAAATTACAAATGACGGCTTTATTTCTTTTGTGAGCGCGCGCACGGTTTCAATGGTCTTAATTCCCGTTTCTCCGCTCACTCCAGGTGTCATAGCGCAAACTCGTTGTTCTTTAAGCGTTAAATTTATAGACAATCCCCTATTGGTTTTAATTTTTTTTACAACAGAACTGCCTAAGGCGTCGGCAACAATATCATCATTTCCTAAACCTACAATCAAAACTGGACTTGTAGGCTTCAATATTCCAACAAGATTTTTTACAGTTTCAGCCAACGCATTTTCAAGATATGCACAACCTCTGTTTGTAAAATATGTTTTGTCATCACAATCAAAAGTAATGTAAATACCTTTATCTCTGCCAATTTTTTTTGACAACTCCACGCTTTTTAAGTTAAGAAAACGCTTTGTTACCCCGAATTGTAACTTTGTTAATTTTGACAAATCAACGTTGTTGTTTTTTTCAAGCAATTCTTCTGCCATATCACTTATAAAATAGTCATAAATCATAACAATATTATGTCCAAACACAAAAATTGAATGCAAAATCAGTTGCAACAACATAAATGTTGTGATAATATATTGAAGATATTTAGTCAGTACGAAGTACGAGGAGAAAAATATGCCTAACATTCAATCAGCAAAAAAGAGAGTCTTGGTTTCAAAAAGACAAAACGAAGAAAACGCAGTTAAGAAAACAAAAGTGAAAAATTCAATCAAAAAGTTTAATGCAGCAATAGTTGCAAACGACATTGTTTTGGCTGAAAAACTTCTTTCTGAAACTGTTTCTATAATTGATGCGGCAACATCTGACGGTGTTTTCCATAAGAATACAGCTGCAAGAAAAAAAGCCACTCTCTGCCGCGCATTAGATAAAGCAAAAGCAAGCAAATAATTTCGAATTTAATTTTCAAAAGACTGTTCTTTTGAACAGTCTTTTTTTCGTGTTTATTATATCAAAAAAACCGCTTAAAAAGCGGTGCTTTACTTTCAAAACAAAAGTTTATACCAAACTATTGTTTTGAAATTATTTTGAAATAGTATTTTTTTACGTTAGAGGCTTTTTTTATAAAATTTTGAAAAAAAGTTTTTTAGGTTAAATCCACTTTACTGTGCCGTCTTTTTGAATTGTTCCCCACTTGTTATCCTTTTTTACTTTTGCTTCTCCATTTTCAAACGCAGTTGCCGCATCGTAAATAAAAGGTATAATTTCTTCGTTATCTTTATTTATATATCCATATTTTCCATTTTTAGAAACACTTGCAACATCTTCCGAAAAACTGAAGGCGGTTTCATAATCAAGCGGAATGACAATATTATTTGAGCTGTCAATAAATCCGCACTTTTCGTCTAATTCAACAGAAGCCAAATTTTCACGAAAACCAAACACTTCGTCGTACATAGCTGGCACAACTGTTTTAATTCCGTCAAAAAAGCCCCATTTGCCGTTTTTTTGAATTTTCTTCCATTGAGATACGGGCAATGGAGTTGTCAATTTTGGCAGAGTTCTCTCGTTTTCAACGTTATTATTCTTCTTAGGCTGTTCTTTAACGGCTTTTACATCCCTTCTGTCTTCAAAATTGAACTTTTTATCTTTCTTTACATCAACAAGTTTTTGAGTTTCTTTTGCCTTTTTAGAGTCAACTGTATCTTTCTTTTTATTAAGAGGTTGTTTTTCAGCGTTTTCTTCCGCTTCAATTTCAGAGTTCGTTTTAATTTCTTCTACTCTAAAACTCATTCCAAATTTTTTTAACGCATCTGATAATTCAAAATAAACCCTTTTGTTAAGACCTTGCACCTTATAAATTTCTTTTTGTGTGCGTTTTACCAAATCAAAAGCTGTTTCAATATTGTTTTTACTCAAAAGGGCAATCGTTTCATCTTTTATCCCAAGCTCCAACATAGTTAGTTTTAATTTTTCTTCGGGATATTTTGATTTTATATCTTTCAAAAGATTATTTACTTCATTCTGCCCTAATTTTTGTTTGTTTTTGTTATTATAATAAAATTTCTTTTTCGCCATAAGTTACCTTGTTAAAATGTTAACATATTTACATATTATTTTCAAGTGATAAGAATAAATAAAAGCCAAGCAAAAATACTCATATTGCATAATTATTTAATTATCTAAAAAAAGAACACAAACGAGTTGTGTTCAAATGGTTTGGGTGACAAGACTTGAACTTGCGACCTCTAGACCCCCAGTCTAGCGCGCTACCAAACTGCGCCACACCCAATCAATGCGCTTGTAATTATATATCGTAATTGAAAATTTTGCAATCAAATAACGACACTAATTACAAAAAAAGTTGTTAACAAAAAAACTGCGTTTTACGCAGTTTAATCATCTTTCTTTATTCCCAAATGCGTTTGTGCATATTTGTCAATATATTTTTCTAAAAGGGCAATTGCCTCATCAGCAGTTTCAAATCCGAAAATTTTATCTTCTTCAATTTCTTCATAACGAATGCGATGGTCAAGCCTTGTGTTTGCAACTTTATTGCTCCAACCGTCAACGTTTTGCGCTGCCAACATCAATCTTTTAAGTGGCCAAGCATTGCACATTTCGCACAACGTGCCAGCACCACCACCAACTGCAATAACTGCATCGGAATTTGCGACAATTACGTTTCTGTATAAATCAAGCCCCGTGGCAATAACTATATCTGCACTATCATTGCCAGCAGTTCTGTCAAACATCGGTAATATTGCGACTGTGTCGCCTTCTTGATAAAACTCAGATGCGCGTGCGCCTTCAAATGCTGCCGCCATAACGCCTGCCAAACCACCAGATGCAACCCTATATCCATTGTCAACCAATGCTTTGCCAAGTTCAAAAGCTATTTTATATTTTGGGCCATCAATTTTAATCTTACTGTCACCAATTATAGATACCATTTTTTTCATATATTTACCTCTACCGTCATTTTAGCACAGATTTTTATTACCTTCAACAAAGTTTTTACTCTTTTGATAAGGATATATTTATTATATGCTATAATCTAAAAATTTTACAAAATAAAAATGTATAACCTTGAAAACTGATGTTTTTTAATATAAAATAGAACCTACGTAAGGCAAAGGGGAAAAATTATGGATAAAAAACAAATTAGAGGCGCATTTGCGCGTGGATTTTACAACTCATCTGAAACGTTTGCACGTGTTTTAATTTCAAGAAAACCAAGTGAAGAAACGATTAGGCAACGTCACATTGCGTACGGCAAAGGCAAATATAATAACTTGAATTTGCTTTATAACAATGACGATAAACAAAAACCACTTATGTTGTACGTTCACGGCGGAGGTTTTGTGTCTGGTGTAGTCAATATGCGAGATACTTATTGCGAAAACTTTGTTAAGCAAGGTTTTGCAGTTGCAAACGTCGATTATACACCAGCTCCAATACAAAAGTTTCCTTATCAAATTCAAGAATTGTTGGACGCGATTGACTTTTTATTTGACAACAAAGACACTTACCACATTGACACAACAAAAATTTTGCTTGCAGGCGAATCGGCAGGCGGTTACTTTATTACTTACCTTGCAACACTTGCAAATCACCCTGAAATTTTGAAAAAACTTAACTTAACCTTTAATCATCAAAATGAATTTAAGGTAACAGCATTGCTTTCCAACTGTGGAGCTATAGATTTAGTTAGACTTTGCGACAGCAAATTCCCAGATATGAAATTTATGGTTGAAAGTTTTAGTGGAAAGAAATGCAAATATATCAAAGCCAATGCAAACAACGATGAAATTACAATTATGGCTCCAATTCTTGATGATAAATTTCCGCCAACAGTTTTTCTTTACGGCAAACACGACCCACTAAGTATTGAAAGCCTAGAATGCGCAAAAATGCTTAAACAAGCAGGCGTACCATATTTATTGTATTTGTGCGATGGCTCAATATCTATGCACGCGTGGGCGATTGCTACTTGCCTTAAAAAAGGAAAAGATTGCTTAACCGCTTGCCTTGAATTCCTTTTACCGTACTTCAAATGATAACAAAATTCTAATATTTTTATCACCCAATAAAACACAAAAAGTCTGTAATGTCGGGAAATAAAGTTGAAAATTTAACTATTATATGATAAACTTAAAAAAAACGTATAGAGGAAAAAATATGATTGATTATGACTCAATTCTCAACCCCGTTGCTCGCGATATTAAGCCCAGCGGTATAAGAAAATTCTTTGAAATTGCAGCAACTAGAAAAGATTGCATTTCACTTGGTGTAGGCGAACCAGACTTTATTACACCGAAAGCATTCAGCCAAGCAGGTATTGACAGCATTCTAAAAGGAAAAACTCAATATACTTCAAATGCAGGTCTTTTAGATTTGAGAAAAGCCATATCTAAATATCTCAATGAGTTTATTGGCGTAAATTATTGCCCTGACAATGAAATTATTTTGACTGTCGGCGCATCAGAAGGCATTGACGCCGCATTTAGAGCCACTTGTGCTTACGGCGATGAAATTCTTGTGCCAGAACCCTGTTTTGTTTGTTACGCGCCTTTAATCAAGTTGGCAGGCGGAGTTCCAGTTCCCGTAAAATGCTACATTGAAGACGAATTCAAACTTACTGCATCCGAAATTGAAAAAGCTATTACACCAAAAACAAAAGGTTTGCTTATTGCTTATCCTAACAACCCTACTGGTGGAGTTATGGAAAAAGCCGATTTGGAAAAACTTGTACCCGTCATTGAAAAGAATAATTTGGTTATTTACTCTGACGAAATTTACGGCGAACTTGTTTACAACGGTTTGACGCATACGTCAATTGCATCAATCGGAAATATGCGTGAACGTACCATAGTTTTGAGTGGTTTTTCAAAAGCATTTGCAATGACAGGTTGGCGTTTAGGATATATTTGTGCGCCAAAAGAAATCATTGGAATTGTTTACAAAATTCACCAATATGGTATTATGTGCGCCCCAACAGCGGCACAATACGCAGCTTTGGCAGCTTTGGAAACGTCTTTTGCAAACGGATTTGCAGAAGTAAAAGAAATGAGAGAGGAATATGACAAACGCAGAAGATACCTCGTTGACCGTTTGAATGCAATTGGTCTTACTTGTTTTGAACCAAGAGGAGCATTTTATGCCTTCCCTTGCGTAAAATCTACTGGTTTGGACGGAGAACAATTCGCATTGAAATTGCTTGACGCAAAAAACGTTGCAGTTGTCCCTGGCGGAGCTTTTGGCGACAGCGGAAAAGATTTTATTAGAATTTCTTACGCTTATTCAGTAGAACAAATCAAAAAGGCTCTTGACAAAATTGAAGAATTTGTCAACGAACTAAAAAAATAATTAAGCTAAACTAATTGTAAATTATAATCTAAATTACATTGTGCTTAGCTAAATACCTTTTAGCAAGCAACAAAACTTACAAATAAAAAAACTAAGTTAAATTGTAAATAAAAATTGATTAACTCTTAACGATAAATACTAAAGATAAAGCCGTCATTTTTTGACGGCTTTATCTTTTAATTACCTTATTGCAAATTACTTTGATGCCACCAAACACTTTGTGGCTTTCAATTATCTTTATTTCTTAAAATACTCTATAATTTCAAAAGATTGTTATTTTATTTTGTGGACTGCTACGTCATAAGCGGCAGCTGTTGCATCTGCAATTCTACCAACCTTTTTCGCATCACCAATAACAAATACATTTTTTACGTCTTTAAGTTCTGCTTCTAAAGTATTGACCGGACGCGCGCCCAATGACAACACAACTGCATCAAAATCAAATTGTTGCTTTTGTCCGTTCTTCAAGTCTTCAAGCGCAACGCCTTTTTCATTGATTTCAGACAATTTTGTGCTTACCATATATTTTGTGCCTACTTTATCCAACTTTGGCAAAATGTCATCTTTATGTTGGAACCAAGTGCCAGGCGCAATTTCCTTTGCCATTTCAACAATTGTAACTTTATTCTTGCAATCAACTAAAAGTTCAGCGGTTTCCAAACCAGTCATACCGCTTCCAATAATAACTGTGTTTTTACCCTCAATTTTGACTGAGCCGTCAAGAATTTGTGTTGTTGTAAACACATTCTTTCCGTCTGAGCCCTTAATTGACCTTGGACGAACTGCGCACGCTCCTGTTGCGACGATTACTGCATAAGGGTTATATTGCTTAATCACTTCTGCCGTTGCAAGTGTGTTCAATTTGATTTCCGCGCCAAATGCCTCAGCATTTGATTTCATATCCTCAAAGCACCAACCTAATTTTTCTTTTTTAGGCGGTTTATTTGCGAGTTGAATTTGTCCGCCAATTTGCTTGTCTTTTTCAAGAACAATAGCCTTAAAGCCACGCCTACCAAGCATTTCAGCAGCAGTCAAACCTGCTACGCCCGCGCCGACGATAACAACAACACGTCCGTTTCCGTCTTTTGGTATGTTTTCAAATTCTTTTTCACGACCTACAGTTGGGTTGACTGCGCAACAACCGTGAGTTCCAATAAATGCGTTATCTTGCATACTTTGAATACAATACAAACAGCAAATGCAACGTTTTACCAACTTTTCATTGCCTGATTGCACTTTTTCTGCCCAATGTGGGTCTGCAATATGTGGACGTCCCAAAGATACAAAATCTTGAATTCCATCTTCAAGTTGTTGTTCAGCTTGTTCAGGACTGCGAATTAAGTTTGCCGCCAAAACTGGAATTTTAACCTCTTTCTTTACTGCGGCAGCCATATATTTTCTCCAACCGCAATCAAAAGACGTTGGCTCAAGCCAGTAGTTGAAAGCGTCGTAACCGGCAGAAGAAATATCCAAAGCATCAACGCCCATATTTGCGATTGCTTTTGCATATTCTATGCCAGTTTCAAGTCCGTATCCTTTTCCTGCCTCGCCAATTTTGTCGTAACATTCATCTGCTGTAAGGCGAACAATAATAGGATAATCTTTGCCACATTCTTTGCGGATACCTTCAATGATTTCTTTTATAAATCTAAGACGATTTTCAAAACTTCCACCATATTCGTCAGTACGTTGATTAGTTACGGGACTTAAAAATTGTTGGATAAGATAGCCGTGCGTTCCGTGAAGTTCAACACCGTCAACACCAGCTTTTTGGCATCTAATTGCGCCGTCAACAAATTGTTTTACCAACTTTTTGATTTCGCCGTGTCTTAAAGCTCTTACTCTGCCACCTGCAAAATATGCGGGAGCAGATTTTGACGGAGCAACTGAGTGCAAAACTATGTTGTGTTCAATCATTTTTTTGCCGATTGTTGGAGCAATCTTAAACAACAATTTTGGGAATGACTTGCAAACTCTTGTTGCAGCCACGCACATAGGCACCATACCAACCATTAAGCCGACATTTTGACGTCCTGGGTGATGCAATTGAACAAAAAGTTTTGCGCCGTGACGATGTATTCTTGAAGCAAACTCGGCAAGTTTTTCAATTTGATAATCGTGTGATACGCCAAGTTGTGCAAAAGCTGACGCGCCTGTTACATCGTTTACACGCGTTATTTCAGTCATAATCAAACCAGCGCCACCACGAGCACGTTCCTCATAGTAATTCATAAGTTGCTCATTGGCTTTTCCGTCCAAGTCTGCAAAGCCCATAAGCATTGGGGGCATAACAATACGGTTTTTGATTTCACATTTGCCGATTTTCATCGGTGTAAACAACATTTTATAATCCATAATATCTCCTCGATTATATTGTAACAAATTTTATATCTGAATTTTCTAAGTCGATAAGCAACAACTTGCCGTCCAACAGCGGGTGCCTATCAATCAACACTTTTACTGCTTGAGACACTTGACAAGCGGCAATGGTTGCTGTGGCAAATGGTAAAACAGGGTTTATGGTTTCGGGTACGTTCTTAAACAATTTTTCAATTACGGGTTTGTTTGGCAAAATTGTGCAAACTTGTCCTATCCAACCTGATACCGCACCGAAAATCAACGGTATATTATGTTCCGATGCTACCTTTTCCAAAAGCAAACGTCCATTTACATTGTCAAGAGCATCAATTATTACATCGACGCCATCAAGCATTTCATTAGCGTTTTCTTTTGAAAACCTTTCGTTATAAACTGTTACGTTTATTGCGCTATTTATAGCGTTAATTTTGCGTTTTGCAACAACAGCTTTACTTTCACCAAGTGTTTCTTCAGTTGCATAAAGTTGTCTGTTTAAGTTGGTTTCTTCAAAAACGTCAAAATCACAAATTTTGATTGCGCCAACGCCAATTCTTGAAAGCATTTCAACGGAATATCCGCCCAAACCTCCCGCGCCCACAACCAAAACAGTTTTTGTAAGCAAAAGTGCCTGTTCATCTTCGGTTATTGCACCGATATTTCTCCCATATCTTGACATAAGCATTATTACTTAATTCTTTTGTAACTTCCAGTCATAGCAGCAATTTGTGCTTCAAAAGGAAGGTCGCCTTTCTTTATACCGCCCAACACAGTTGTCTCAATAAGTTCAAAGATAGCGTCGTTTTCACTCTTACCAACATAAGCGTATTTAACTTTTGCGCCACCACTCATAAATTCTGCGTGTTGAATGACTTGCAAACCTTGTTTTTTTACGTCTTCAATGGCTTTTTCCAAATCTGGAACATTGTATTCGATATGGTGAATACCTTCACCGTGATTTTTTAAGAAAGTTGAATATGTATTTTCATCACCGCTTGATTGAATAAGTTCAACCATAGTGTGTCCTTTGCCGCCAAAGTAAAGTGGCACCGTACAGTTCACTTTTTTATCGTGATAATACATCTCAATGTCGCCGTCATAAACAATTTCGTACCATTTATCGAAGCCAAACAATTTTGAATAATGTTCTTTTGCAGCGTTGATATCTTTCACGACAATGCCAACGTGTCCGATTTTTTTAGCTTTCATAATTCACCTCTTTATAATATTTACTTAATAATTTTACACTTATAATAAAAATAAGTCAATAGTAAACTAAAATTGCATTTTTTAATATTATGTTATATATTGCCTTTTAGGAATTTGTGCGCAATATATTGCTAAACAAAAATAATTGTGAGAGAATAAAAAAAAGTAATGTCAATGTGAGGTCAATATGAAAATATTTTTGAAAATCATTTTATCCATTGTAATAATTGCTGTAATTTTGATAATTCCTGCTGTAGTCGTAATAAATTTGACTCCTCAACAACTGAATTTCGCCGATAAAGAAATTTATCAATCTAATTCTATGCGTTCGTTAGGTTTGGCGGATACAAAATTGATTGACATATTTAAGTTTATGAAATCGTTTGCAAACACCAAAGAAGGCGATATAGTGACAAATCCTTACGTTGAAAGCACAGAAAAAGGCAACGCTGAAGTCAATTTTAACGATGTATCAAACATTCCTAAAGATGCCACAAGCGGAGAGCCTACATATTCTTCAATGCTAACCCAGCCCGTTCTTTTTGACAAGGTATATCAACTGAGTTTTTCAGACACAACGTTGGCTTATATATTCAATAAAATGATATCTGAGATTTCAACTTCAACAACAAGCAATGAATCATTCAATTTTCTTGCGCAAATAAACGCTACAATAAGCGAAATTTCTATAATCAACGCAACTGAAACAAAAGCTAGCTTGCGAATTGTTGCAGGTATTTCGCTTGGTTCAATAAAAGCAGAAATCAAAACTGCGATTGGACCATTAGCAAGCATAATTCCAATTCCAGATAAAATTTTTCTTGTTGCAAACTTTGATGAAATCAACGTAGACAGCAACAAAGAGCTTACGCTTATAAGCGGTACAATAAAAATCAACGATGCGTCAAGTGCAATAGCCGACGCGATATTCTCAGTAATTGCTAAAAATGCAAATTTACACCTTGCAGAGGGGCAAACAGCACAAAGCTATATCGCTGATAAACTTGGTGAAGGCATAAAAGTTGTCATCAAAAACTTGGGCAAAATTGAAAAAGCAGGGGCAACTAAGCCCTCTACAAACCCACTTGAAGTTGACACAACTTCTCCCCTTCCTTCAACGTTCGGAATTGAAAATCATAAAATTTGGGTGGTAACAAAAACTGCTTAAACTAAAATGATTTTGGTTTGTTAGCGCAAGAACTTAAACAAAATTCTATTATACAAAAAGCCGTCAATTAAGACGGCTTTTTTATATTATTAAGTGAGATTTTATCATTTTTTAATATTAGGTATTTTACTGCACTTTTCTAAGTTATTACACAAAATTGTAAATATTTAGTTTTTTAACTTAATTCAATTAACAAAGATTTTTATTGCTTCAAATTATTTTGTTGTTTATATGCTTTTACGGTATTTTGCAAAAGCATTGTAACTGTCATAGGTCCAACTCCACCAGGTACAGGTGTAATATAGCTACACTTTGGAGCAACTTCTTCATAGTCAACGTCGCCACATAGTTTGCCGTTTTCATCTCTATCCATACCGACGTCAATTACAACTGCGCCATCTTTAACCATATTGGCTTTCAAAAATTTCGCTTTCCCAATTGCTACGCACACAATATCCGCTTTGCTTGTAACCTCTGAAAGATTTTCAGTACGCGAATGGCAAATTGTTACTGTTGCATTTTGGTCAAGCAAAAGTTGCGCCAATGGTTTTCCAACCAAATTAGAACGTCCAACAACGACAGCATTTTTGCCTTTTAGTGTAATGTTGTAATACTCCAATAATTTCATAACACCAAACGGAGTGCAAGCAATCAAACTATCTCTACCCGTCCAAAGTCTGCCTTTTTGAACGTAATGACAGCCGTCAACGTCCTTTGCGGGGTCAATAGCGTCCAAAAGTGAAGGCTCGTCAAGATGCTTTGGTATAGGCAGTTGCAAAATTATTCCACTTACTTCTTTGTTTGCGTTCAACTCTTTTATTTGTTTTAACACTTGTTCATAAGTTGCGTCAGCAGGCATTTTGCACAAAAAAGATTTCATTCCAACTTCAGCGCAAGCGTTGATTTTGTTTCTGACGTAAACTTGACTTGCTTGGTCGTCACCAACCAAAATTACAGCCAAGCCAATGTTAACGCCCAACTCTTTTTGCGGAAGAACTGAAACTTGCTCTTTTATGCTTTCACGAGTGATTTTTGCAACCAACTTTCCGTCAATAATTTGCATTTTTACACCTAATTGAATTTATTGTAGCTTGTATTTTTTTGTATAACGTCGTGCGCTCCGCCCTCAGTTATACTTGTAGCTGAAACGACTGTCATTTTTGCTGTCTTGTGGAGTTGCTCAATGGTGATTGAACCACAGTTGCACATTGTAGAACGGACTTTATACAAGCTCTTATTTACGTTATCTTTCAATGTTCCAGCATACGGCACGTAGCTGTCAACACCTTCTTCAAAACTCAGCCCGCTCTTGCCACCCAAGTCGTAACGTTGCCAGTTTCTAGCACGGTTGCTGCCCTCTCCCCAATACTCTTTGTAGTAGTTGCCATTGATGTTAACTTTGTTTGTAGGGCTTTCGTCAAAGCGAGCAAAATATCTGCCAAGCATCATAAAATTTGAACCCATTGCCAAAGCAAGCGTTATATGATAATCGTGAACAATTCCACCATCTGAACAAATAGGAACGTAAACACCAGTCTTTTCAAAATATTCATCACGAGCTTTTGCCACTTCAATAAGTGCAGTTGCTTGTCCTCTGCCAATACCTTTTTGCTCACGTGTTATGCAAATAGAACCACCGCCGATGCCAACCTTAACAAAGTCGGCACCGCATTCTGCCAAGAACAAAAAGCCGTCACGATCAACAACGTTTCCTGCGCCAACCTTAACTTTGTCGCCGTATTTTGCACGAATAAAGTCAAGCGTTTTCTTTTGCCAAACAGTATATCCCTCAGATGAGTCAATGCAAAGCACGTCTGCACCCGCTTCAATCAATGCTGGAACACGTTTTTCATAATCAAGCGTATTGATGCCTGCGCCAACCATATAGCGTTTTTGGCTGTCCAAAAGCTCCAAGGGGTTTTCTTTGTGTTGCGCATAGTCTTTTCGGAAAACAAGATACAACAAATTACCTTCATCGCTGATGATTGGAATTGTATTGAGTTTATGTTTCCAAATAATATCGTTAGCTTCAATCAAAGTTGTAGCTTGCGGGGCAGTAATAAGTTTAGAAAACGGCGTCATAAAGTCCTTAACAGGTGTTTCCAAAGGCATTCTGCTTACTCTATAATCACGGCTTGTAACAAGTCCGCATAATTTACCGTTTGGAGTTCCGTCAGCCGTAATTGCAATGGTATTATGTCCTTTTGCTTGAACAAGTTCTAGAACGTCAGCCATTGTGTTCTCGGGCGTTAAGTTGCTGTCTGATACAACAAAGCCTGCCTTATGATTTTTTACACGTCTGACCATTTCCGCTTCGTTTTCGATTGATTGTGAACCGAAAATAAATGAAAGTCCGCCCTCTTTTGCAAGCGCAATTGCAAGTGAATCGTTTGAAACAGATTGCATTATTGCGGATACCATCGGAATATTGAGCATAATTTCCGACTGCTCACCCTTCTTATATTTTACCAAAGGTGTTTTAAGTGATACGTTAGCAGGAATACAATTTTCATCTGTGTAACCAGGAATTAAAAGGTATTCGCTGAAAGTTCTTGAAGGTTCTTCGTAATATTTTGCCATATTGTCCTCCTAAATAAAATAATGACAAGCTGATTCAAACAGCCTAATATTGTAATTTCCAAATACATTTTTATAAAGTCCATTGCCAACTCTTTCGCTGTGTCCCATTTTTCCAAGCACTCTGCCATCTGGCGAAATTATGCCTTCAATCGCGTATGCGCTGTCATTTGGGTTAAACCTAACATCGGAAGTTGGGTTGCCGTCATCATCAACGTATTGCGTAATAACTTGACCGTTTTCAATGAGTTTGTTCAGCCAACTTTGACTTGCAATAAATTTACCTTCACCGTGTGAAATTGGCACGTTTACAATATCACCAACATTCATAAGACTTAACCACGGAGATTTTGTTGAACAAATTTTTGTTCTTACAATGCGTGATTGGTGACGTGAAATTGTGTTATACGAAAGCGTGGGAGCGTCCTCGGTCATTTCTCTAATTTCACCAAATGGAACGAGTCCTAGTTTAATCAACGCTTGAAAACCGTTGCATATTCCAGCCATCAAACCATCACGGTCTTTAAGCAATTTGTTTACTTGGTCGCTTACTGCGCCATTTCTGAAAAATGCCGTGATAAATTTTCCGCTTCCATCTGGTTCGTCACCGCCAGAAAATCCGCCTGGAATAAATATCATTTGCGAGTTCTTAATTTTTTCAGCAAATTGTTTTACCGACTCTGCAATGCTTGAAGCCGTAAGGTTGTTGATAACATATATTTCGGGCTCTGCACCTGCGTCACGCAACGCTTTTGCCGAATCAAATTCACAGTTAGTTCCAGGAAAAACAGGAATTAAAACTCTGGGTTTTGCTATTGAAATTTTAGCCTTATATGATTTCTTTTCATTGTAAATTATTGTTGGAATTTGTGCTCCGCCTTGTTTTATGTTGCAAGTATAAATAGGCTCTAATACAGCTTCATAATCGCTTAGCAAACTTTCAAGCGCAACTTCGTCATTTCTGTATGCAACAACTTTTTTGGATATTGTTGTACCAATAAAATCTCCAACACCGTCGCCGTCTGTCATTTCCAAAACAAATGCGCCGTAATTGTATCCAAATATGTCGTCAACACTTAAGCCGTCAGCAAACTCAAATCCAATGCCGTTTCCAAAACACATTTTCATAACGGCCTCGGCAACTCCACCATAAGTTGGAGTGTAGCACGACAAGACTTTGCCTTGTTTTATAAGTCCGCTTACTGTGTTCATATTGCGGACAAAATCAACCTTATCTGGAAGTCCATCTGCGTTATATTGAGTTTTAAGCAAATATACTTTGCTATTTGCCTTCTTAAATTCTGGAGAAATTATATTTTTTACGTCGGCAGTTGTAACTGCAAAAGACACAAGCGTGGGTGGAACATCAATATTTTCAAAAGTACCGCTCATACTGTCCTTTCCACCAATAGCGCCAATACCCAAATCCATTTGCGCCTTAAACGCTCCCAAAACGGCAGCTATCGGCTTGCCCCAACGAGCAGGGTTTGTTTTTGGTTTTTCAAAATATTCTTGAAACGTTAAATATACGTCCTTAAATTCTGCACCTGTGGCAATAAGTTTTGCAACTGATTCTACAACTGCAATATATGCGCCGTGGTACGGACTTTGGGAAGTCAAAAACGGATTGTAACCCCAACTCATAAGCGAGCAAGTGTCGGTGTGTCCTTTTTCAACAGAAACCTTATTTACCATTGCTTGAATAGGTGTAAGTTGATTTTTTCCGCCAAAAGGCATAAGAACTGTGCCTGCGCCAATAGTTGAGTCAAAGCGTTCAGAAAGTCCACGTTTTGAACATACGTTCAAATCTGACGCCAAAGTTTTCAAACCGCATCTAAAACATTTTGGAACTTCCTTTTTCAAACTCTTTGGAGCTTCCAAAAGTGCGTCTGTATGTTTTTCTGCACCGTTGCTATTCAAAAACTCTCTTGAAATATCAACAATGGTTTTTTCATTCCAAGTCATTTTAAGTCTTGGCAATTTGGTTACAACGGCAACAACGGTTGCATCAAGGTTTTCTGCGTATGCCAATTTCTTAAATTTTTCTACGTCATTTTTGTCAACAACAACCGCCATTCTTTCTTGTGATTCGCTGATTGCAAGTTCAGTTCCGTCTAACCCGTCATATTTTTTTGGTACGGCATTAAGGTTTATTTCCAAACCGTCTGCAAGCTCACCAATCGCAACAGATACACCGCCTGCGCCAAAGTCATTACAACGCTTAATAAGCAAACTTGCTTCTTTATTTCTAAACAATCTTTGAAGTTTTCTTTCTTCTGGCGCGTTACCTTTTTGGACTTCTGCGCCACAATGCGCCAAAGACTCAACGCTGTGTGATTTTGATGAACCTGTTGCGCCTCCACAACCGTCACGACCTGTTTTTCCACCCAAAAGTATTACAATATCGCCTTCAACAGGGCACTCACGGCGAACGTTTTCTTGTGGAACAGCACCAACAACTGCGCCAATTTCCAAACGTTTTGCAACGTAACCATCGTGATAAATTTCATCTACCATACCCGTAGCAAGCCCAATTTGGTTACCGTAGGAACTATAACCGCCTGCTGCAGTAGTAACAATTTTTCTTTGTGGAAGTTTCCCTTTTATGGTATCTTCAACAGGAGTCAACGGATTGCCTGCGCCCGTTACACGCATTGCGGAATATACGTATGCTCTACCGCTCAACGGGTCACGAATTGCGCCACCTATGCAAGTTGCCGCGCCACCAAAAGGCTCAATTTCAGTTGGGTGATTGTGTGTTTCGTTCTTAAACAATAAAAGCCAATCTTCATCTTTTCCGTCAACGTTGACTTTGGTTTTTACTGTGCAAGCGTTTATTTCTTCACTTTCGTCCAATTTATCTAATTTACCTTGCTTTTTCAAGACTTTTGCACCAATAGTTGCCAAGTCCATAAGGTTTATCGGCTTAGTTCTATTTATACTTTTTCTTGCAGCAATATATTCTTGATACGCTTTTTCAAAAATCGGACTTTCGAATTTTATGCTGTCAATCGTTGTTAAAAACGTCGTATGGCGACAATGGTCAGACCAATAAGTGTCAATCATACGAATTTCTGTAATTGTAGGGTCACGATGCTCGCTTATAAAATAATCTTGACAGAATTTAATGTCACTTTCGTCCATAGCCAAACCGTAATTTTTGACAAATTCAGAAAGTTGTTTTTTGTCGAGCAAATTAAAGCCGTTCAAAGTTTCAACAGTAGTCGGAATATCGTAGTCAGCTTTCAAAGTTTTAGGAAGTTCCAATGACGCTTCCCTAGCTTCAACGGGGTTTATAACGTAAGCCTTAATCTTTTCAGCTTCCACTTTTGAAATATCACCGTATAATACATAAATTTTTGCGGTTTTAACAATCGGTTTTTCTTTTTGCGATACAATTTGAATACATTGCGCCGCGCTGTCAGCCCTTTGGTCAAATTGTCCAGGCAAAGGTTCAACACCAAAAACGTAAGCCGCCCCTTCAATATTCAACTGTTCGTAAACATCATCAAGTTGTGGTTCGGCAAAAATGCCAGTTTTAGAACTTTCAAACAATTCTTTATCAACGTTTTCAACGTCATATCTGTTTACAATTCTAAGTTTATCAAAACCAGTTATTTGCAAAAGTGAAATCAAATCGTTTTTCAATGATTTAGCTTCGTTTTGCAATCCAGATTTTTTTTCAACAAATACTCTGTATACCATAATATCTCCTATGCCATCAAGGCCTTTTTTCCTATGTCGTGTCTAAAAAAAGCATTGTCAAAACTTACTTTTTCAACTTCTTTATACGCATTTTCAACAGCTTGTTTCAAATTTTCGCCAACTGCGGTAACGCCTAAAACTCTACCACCGTTTGTCATCAGTTTTTTATCTGTCAATTTTGCCCCTGCAACGTACAACTGCCCTTCAAAGTTGCTTTTTACTTTAATTTCAAAGCCTTTTTCATAATGCTCGGGGTAACCATCGCTTGCCATAATTACGCAACAAGCCGCTTTTTTGCTAAATTCTACGTCAACTTGGTTCAAGTTTCCGTCTGTAACTGCAATCATAACGTCCAACAAATCGCTTTCCAAAAGTGGCAAAACTACTTGTGTTTCAGGGTCTCCAAAACGGCAGTTATATTCAATCACTTTTGCGCCGTCTTTTGTCAACATAAGTCCAAAATATAAACAACCCTTAAACATTCTGTTTTCAGCGTTCATAGCTTTGATTGTAGGTATAAAAATTGTTTGCATACAAATTTCAGCTATATCTTTTGTGTAATACGGGTTTGGAGCAACTGTCCCCATACCGCCTGTATTAAGTCCGTTATCTCCGTCTTTGGCGCGTTTGTGGTCCATACTCGAAACCATTGGAACAACCACGTTTCCGTCTGTAAATGCCAATACGGAAACTTCAGGGCCTTCCAAAAACTCCTCAATTACAACTGTGCTTCCGCTTTCACCAAAAACTTTATCACTCATCATCTGCTTGACTGCCAATTTTGCTTGACTTAACGTATCACAAATCAAAACACCTTTCCCAAGTGCAAGCCCATCAGCTTTGACAACGAGTTTTGTGTTTTCTTCACCAAAACTTTCAATATACTTTTCAGCATTTTCCAACTTTTCAAATACTTCAAACTTAGCCGTCGGAATTTGATATTTCTTCATAAGGTTTTTTGAAAACACTTTGCTTCCTTCAATAATTGCCGCTTTCTTTTCTGGGCCAAAACACTTGACACCTATTGCAGTCAACGCATCAACACAACCCAAAACCAAAGGGTCGTCAGGCGCAACGACTGCAAAGTCAATCTTTGCATTTCTTGCAAAATTTACTATGCCTTCAATATCTTTTGCTCCAATATCAATGCAAGTTGCATCTTTCGCAATTCCGCCGTTGCCTGGCAATGCGTAAAGCTCCGTAACGTTTTTGTTTTCCTTAATTTTTTTTATGATGGCGTGTTCTCGTCCGCCACCGCCAATTACCATTACTTTCATTTATAATCACCTATTGTAAAGTCTGTAAGTTTTCTGAAAATCAACGTTTTCAAAAATCAATGGTGGAACAAGCGCATACCTGTAAACGCCATAGCAATGCCAAGTTTGTTTGCTGTGTCAATGACAATATCGTCACGCACAGAGCCACCAGGTTCTGCGATATAACTTACTCCGCTTCTAAATGCCCTTTGAATATTGTCGTCAAACGGAAAGAATGCGTCGCTAGCCAAAGAAACGCCTTTAATTTTTGACAAAAATTCTTTTTGTTCTTCCCTAGAAAATTTCTCTGGACGTACGGCAAAATATTTTTGCCAGTTGCCTTCTGCAATAACGTCGTCACAGTCTTCTGACAAATATATATCTATGATATTGTTTTTTTCTGGACGACCTATACCGTCTGCAAATTGCAAATTAAGAACTTTTTCGTTTTGTCTTAATTGCCACAAATCGGCTTTCTGTCCCGCTAAACGAGTGCAATGTATGCGAGATTGTTGCCCCGCTCCAACGCCAATAGCTTGTCCGTCCACAGCAAAACATACCGAATTAGATTGTGTATATTTTAAGGTTATAAGCGCAATAATCAAATCTGTTTTTGCGTCGTCAGTAAGTTGCTTTTCAGTTACGATATTTTCAAGCAAATGTTCATCAATTTTGAAGTTGTTTCTTCCTTGTTCGAACGTAATTCCAAACACTTGTTTTCTCTCTATTTCGGCAGGAATATAATTTTTGTCAATTTTTACTACGTTATATCCGCCCTTACGCTTTGCCTTCAGAATTTCTAATGCTTCAGGAGTATAATCTGGAGCAATTACGCCGTCAGAAACTTCACGAGATATAATCTTGGCAGTCGTAACGTCACAAGTATCGGATAATGCAATCCAATCGCCAAATGATGACATTCTGTCTGTGCCTCTGGCTCTTGCATAAGCGCAAGCAAGCGGGCTTTGGTCAAGCCCCACAATATCGTCCACAAAACAAGATTTTTTCAGTTTCTCTGACAAGACTTTTCCAACAGCAGCCGAAGTCGGGCTGACGTGTTTGAAAGAAGTTGCCGCAACCATACCCGTGGCTTGACTTATTTCTTTGACAAGCTGCCAACTGTTGAATGCGTCCAAAAAGTTTATATAACCAGGTTTTCCGTTCAAAATTTCGATAGGTAAATCGGAATTGTCCGCCATAAATATTTTTGAAGGCTTTTGGTTTGGGTTGCAACCGTATTTTAGCTCAAATTCTTTCATTTTTTCTCCTTAGCGATTTTTGTTGAACATTTTAGATTGTGTTTTTCCGTTTTCTAAATCAATATATTTAACGTACAAAGAAATTTTATTGTTTTCATTGAGATTTTTCCAAATAATATCAGCAAATTCTTCAATATCGTTAGAAATAAACACTCTT
>CAZQGE010000020.1:0-24797 GCA_964592815.1 uncultured Bacteroidaceae bacterium
TTTATAAACTAACTTAGATAATTATAATATATCTAATTGCTTTTTGCAACAAATTTGATATTGCTAAGCAAAGTAATTTATATTATAATTTACATATTCTATTACTAAAATGAGAGGGTATTATGAACAAACAAATATCAAAAAATGAAAAAGTACTTTGGGGGCTTATAGGGCTGTCTGTTGCATTTATAATTCTTGGAATTTTGTTTTTGCTTAACGCAATGCAAGATATGACAGACCCAAACAATATCGGTTTTTTTCCCGCCTTTTGCGCCATTGATAACGTGCTTGCGAAATACATAGTCGTAATATTGACAATGTCTTGCGGAATTATGCTTTTTTGCAACGTAGCACTTAGATTTGAAAGTAAAAAATTACGTAACGGTTTGACGATTGGAATGACAGCTTTTGCATTTATTCTTACTCTGCCGTTAGTTTATGTGTTTATTGCAATGTTTCCTTATGCTGCTAATGGAACTCTTGGACCTGTTGGCAAAGTTATGGCATTGGATAGAATCTTTGCTGGTTTTGTAGCCTGGTTTGGTACGGGTGCATTGATGTGGGTAGTCCTTGTTTTTATGCTGCTGCTTTCAATCGTATTCTTGTTTGAACCATTATTGGCTGGTATTTGTGTTGTTAAAGGCAAACTTTTGCAACTTTTCGGCAAAAATGACCAAGGCAAATTTAGGGTTGTATCGGTTGTGGAACTGCCTATTTTGAAAAAACAATGTCAAATACAAAGTGAAGGTTGCAACTGTGAGTGCTGTAATTGCGCTGACTGTGCAAGTGTAGCGACAGATGTTGTTGAAGAATAACTTATGTTAAAAGCAAATTTATAAATATTAAAAGAGAGTGGAAATTTCCACTCTCTTTTTTTGTTAAATTTGAATAAAATTGTCAAAATAAATCAACTTAACGTGATAAAATTTTTTGCAGATTAAATTCCATAATATTTCTTTATTGCGTTTTCGGCTTTTTTCAAATTTTCGCCGTCAATGCAGCAAGAGATTTTTGTTTCAGACGTAGTGATTGCAAAAACTTTGATATTCAAGCCTTTCAAAATTGTTAAAACTTCAAGGGCAACGCCACTTTTATGTTCCATACCTGCGCCTTCAGCTGAAATTTTTGCTTTTCCAACTGTTGCCATATATGGTGTTCTTGGTGATATTTGTTTGATTACCGTTTGCAAGTCGTTATCTGAAAGTGAGAATGACGCTGACAACGTTCCGTCACTATTTATCGTTTGGGAAATCATATCCAAGTTTATGTTGTCTTGTCTTATGATATCAAGCAAGTTAAGGAATTTTTCTGTTGTTAACTTAGGCAAGTTTATAAGCGAAACGTTTTGCTCAGAGTTTACAGTAGTTACAGCGTAAAAATCACCTAAAATGCTGTCCATATTATAAATGCCCACAGGTTTTGACATCAAAAATTTAGCTGCGCGCAAAGCTCCTCTTGCAAAAACTTCTTTGCTTTCTGCTGTGTGTGACAAAATTACTTCTTCACCTGCGCCCAAAAACATAACGTCGTGTTTTCCAACGACAGTACCACCTCTGACAGCGTGAATTCCAATTTCATTCTTTTCTCTGCGGTGTGCAGTTTCGTGGCGACCGTAAACATATTCGTAAGAGTTATCCCTGACGCTGTTGATTGCAGATGCCAACGTCAATGCCGTGCCGCTTGGAGCGTCAAGTTTTTGGTTGTGATGAGTCTCAATTATTTCAATATCATAGCTTTCACCCAAAAATTTTGTTGCTTCTTTGCTTAAACTTGCAAGCAAATTGATGCCGAGGGACATATTACTAGCTTTGAAAATTGATAAATCACAAGAAGCGTATTCAAGGCGTTTTAGTTGTTCCGCATTGTGACCAGTTGTTGCCAAAACCAATTTGGTTTTATTTTTTATTGCATAGTCGAGAATGTCGTCGAGTGATGAGGCAACAGAAAAGTCGATTATGCAATCGCAAATCAAAGTGGTTTGACTAAAATTTTTGAAAACAGGGAAAGGCAAGTCTGTGGGTTGACTGGGGTCAACGCCAAAAACAATTTCGAATTCATCTGAACCGATAAGAGTTTTATAGATTGTTCTTCCCATTCTGCCAGACGCGCCAGCAAGTGCAATTTTTATCATTTTATCTCCGTAAGGAAATCCTGAAAATTTAGTTTTCAGGATTTCTTTTTGTTAAAACTGTGAAAGTATTTCTTCAAGTTTTTTTGCGTTTGGTTCAGTTATTTCTGTGAGAGGTAGGCGCAATATACCATTGCATAAGCCTTTAAGTTCAGCGGCTTTTTTTACTGGAATTGGGTTAACTTCTGAGAATATAGCTTTTACCAAAGGAAGCATTTTAAGTTGCATATCAGCAGCTTTTTTCAAGTCTCCATCCAAAAATGCCTTTGTCATATCCGAAGTGAATTTGGGGCAAACGTTGCTTACAACGCTTATGACGCCGATTCCGCCCATAGCCATAACTGGAATGGTCAATCCGTCGTCGCCGCTGTAAACGTCTGCTTTTCCGTTGCAAAGTCTTAGGCATTCTTCAATTTGTTCCATATTTCCACTTGCTTCTTTTATTGCAACAATATTTGGTATTTCTGCCAACTTTGCGAAAGTTTCAGGAAGCAGGTTTACGCCCGTTCTGCTTGGAACGTTGTAACAAATGATAGGAAGTTTTGTGGAGTTAGCTATGGCGGAGAAATGCGCAATTACGCCACCTTGCGTCGCTTTGTTGTAATAAGGTGTTACGTGTAAAAGAGCATCTGCGCCAAGGCTCTCGGCTATGTGTGACATTTCAATTGCCGTTGCTGTTGAGTTTGAACCCGCGCCAACAATAACGGGAATTACGCCTTTGAGCTTCTTCACAGTATAAGTTATAACCGCTTTTTTTTCGTCCAAAGTCATAGTTGCGGGTTCGCCAGTTGTGCCAAGCACAACAACGGCGTTTATGCCGTTTGCAATTTGGTCGTCAAGCAACCTGTCGTACGCTTCAAAATCAATGCCTTTTTCTGTAAAAGGAGTGATTAAAGCAGTAGCCGTCCCCTTAAAAATCATAATTATGCCTCCAAAGCATTCTTAATAAGCAATTCAACAATTTGAACTGCGTTTGTAGCCGCGCCCTTTCTAATATTGTCGGCTACAACCCAAATGTTAACACCGCTTTCCACGCTTTCGTCAATACGTATTCTTCCTACAAAAACCTCGTCGTGGTTTTCAGCGAATATTGGCATAGGGTATACGTTGTTTGCAATGTCGTCGGTGACAATGAGTCCGTTGCCAAAGTTTTTAAGGCAAGCAAAAACAGATTCTCTTGTGCAAGGCTTTTTGAACTCAATATTTATTGATTCACTATGTCCATGGAAAACAGGAACTCTGACCGTTGTTGCGGTGATTTTCAGATTGTTATCGTGAAAAATTTTGCGAGTTTCGTTTATCATTTTGATTTCTTCTTTTGTGTAACCGTTATCGCAGAATGAGTCAATGTGTGGCAAACAGTTAAAAGCAATAGGATAGGGGAATTTTTTAGGAGCTTCACCATTGATGCCTTCCTTTAAGTCGTTAAAGCCTTGAACACCTGCTCCTGATACGGCTTGGTAGGTTGAGTAAATTATACGTTTTATGCCAAACGTATCATATAAAGGTTTGATTGCAACCATTGCTTGAATTGTGGAACAGTTCGGGTTTGCAATTATACCTTTGTTCCATTTAACGTCTTCTGGGTTGACTTCTGGGACGACCAACGGTACGTTTTCGTCCATTCTCCATTGACTGCTGTTGTCAACAACTGTTGCGCCAAATTTTACAAAAACAGGAGCAAACTCCTTTGACGTTCCGCCACCAGCTGAGAACAAGGCAAAATCAATCTTACCTTTCAACGCTTCAACGTTTTCTTCGGTAAGCTCAATAACTGTGTGGGTTTTTCCCATAAAATCAATTTGTTTGCCTGCGCTGCGTTTTGACGCAAACAGGTAATAATTTTCAACGGGAAGTTGTCTTTCGGTGAGAACTTCAAGAAACTTGTTGCCTACCATACCGGTAGCGCCCACAACGGCTATGTTAAATTTTTTCATATAACCTCCAACAGGCGCGTATTGCGCTCTGTGTAAAAAATGTTTCTATATATAATATATCAATATAAATGTAAATTGCAACTTATGCAACTTTTTTTAAGTGTTTTTCAAATGCTTTTAAGCAAATATTTTTATTTTGCTCCCCCAAACGTCTGAATTTACGTCATATATTTGAAAAATCACGCTTTTAGGTTATTTTGTTTGATATTTGCACTTTGATAGTGTAATATATTCCTATTAAATATCAGGAGCTAATATGGCTAATAATATAAACAAACAACAAAAAGGTGCAAAGCCACCAAGAAAACTATTTCTTGACTCTTGGTTTACCGACGCTCCCGTCAAGGTTGAGCCTAAAGAAGAACAAAAAGTTGTTATCGCTGGGCTTGCGGAAGCGCAAATAGTAAAGGAATATCCGAATAACTATTTCGGCAGAGCGTGGCAAGTTTTCAAGGGCGAATTTTCAACCTTATTAAAAAGTTCACTTTGGTTTATTCTTTTTACGTTGCCATTTTTGCTTATCATCGTTGTAGCTTCTGGCTATTTTGAAAGCTACGTGCTTGAAAACAGCTACAATTTTATGGGCAATATCGGCATTGGATATCCTGGCGGCGGCGACAATATCTCTTATGCCGTTGCAAACTTGATTTGGAAAGTTAGACAACCATTGCTTATGATGTTGGGTGGTGCGGGTGTTATTGCTTCATTTGGTATGGCAGGCATTTTTTACACCGCAAAACGTAGCTATTTTCAAAACTACTATAAAAAGACAATAAAAACCTATTGGATGGGTTTTGCTAAGTATTGGTGGAAATTTGCAATTACGTCCCTTTTTGGTATTTTGATTGCCGTTGCTATGGGTACTGCATTGTTGAATTTGCTTTCACAACAATCATTGGGATTGGCAAGTGCGGGCGACTATTGTGGAGTTGTTTTCAGCTTTATTTTAGGTTTGCCAATGTTGCTTATTCCTATGGTTATGCAAAGCATTTTTGTTTCGTATGATTTGACTTTTGTTCAAGCCTTCAAAAACGCTATTGTATTGATTGTCAACTGTCCTTTGGTGGTGATTATTGCTGGTGTCGTTTCGTCAGCTCCTTTGCTTGTCTTAATTGCTGGAAATATTGCCGCTATAATAGTTTATATCGTTATGGCTTTGGCTGGTTTTATGTTTATTACGCTTATGTGGACGGCAATGGGTAAAAAATGTACTGAAAAATGCTCTTATATCCATAAAGCAAACGAAAAGTTGACGGTAAAAGCTAAAAAGAAAGAGGCTAAAATTGTGTCAAGTGTTTCAAAAGCAAAACCAGAAAATGCAAATAATGCACAAGTAGTCAAAAAAGTACAAACAAATAAACCTTATCAAAATCCAAAGAAGAAAAAGAAAAAGTAATGGCAAAATTCATCAGTTTCAAACTTTCAAAAGAGGAGTATTTGGAGCTAGCGCAGCAGTCTTTTGAGAAAGGCGACTTAGAAAAAAGCATTTCTAATTTGAAGGAAGCTCTGAAACTCGATGAACGCTTTGCGGAAGCGTCGGTTTTGCTTGCATTTGTTTATGCAGAATTAGGTGCACATCAGATTTCAAATACGGTACTTTTTAGCGCGCTTAGATATAAGCCCGACTATGAAAATGAGAGCCGTATTTTTTATCAGCTTGCAATGAATTTTCTTGAAATGGACGAACAAGACGTTGTTGGTTATTATATGAATTTGCTTAACGCAGACTATGAAGTTGAAGAAGTTGAAAGCGATTTGGAAACCAACCGAAATGCCATTGACGGCGGTTTCAGAATTGTATATCCAAAGGGTGACGATTACTATGAAATGCTTATCGAAAAGGCTTATGGATTTTTACGTCAGCACGAATTTGACAAGGCTATTGAAATTTTAAGAGAAGTCCCTGAAAACTCAAAATGTATTGAATCTGCAAATCACGTTACGTTGGTTTGTTATATGATGAAAAACGATTTGGATAGAGTTATATTTTCTGCCCAAGAAATGTTGAAAGTATCAGATAATTTGGCGGTAAAATGTACGCTTGCAACAGCATATTCAATGGAAGAAAAAACCGATGAGGCACTTGCAATTATAGACAAGATTTTAGAAAATGAGTATTCAAGAGTGGAAGATATTTTGCTTTTGTTGCCAATTCTTGTCAACCTAAATTTGCACGTTCAAGTGGTGAAATATACAAAAAAAGTTTTGGACAAATTGAAACTGCAACCAAATACGATGATTTGGCTTTCGCAAGGGTTGTATAATATAGGGCAGAAAAAAGAGGCTAAAAAAGTTATGAGTAGGGTTGAAAATATTTATGGAGATTTTTCGCCTGCAAGTTATTTTTTAGAGCTTTACAGCACTCAACCAGAATTGGTGGAATATTCAATGGTGCTACCATACACCGAGCGTATGCGACGCTACAAAATTATGGACTCAATTTTGAAGTTGCCACTACCCGAATTTGAAAACGCCATAAAAAAAGCCGATATAAAAGAACTTATAAAATGGATATTTGACGACGGAAATTCTAAATTGATTTCCTTGTTTTTAGAAAAAAGCCAAAACGTAAATTCCGAATGGCTTGATAATCTTTTCAGAAAAATTTTGATTTATCCTGAATTATCGTTTGAATTGATGACAAAACTTCTCAGAAATTTGTTGAAAAAAGGCTTTTTTTTGGAAGTTGATTTGGTTGCGCAAGATAGATATAAGCGTGTTTCATTATTTATGCCCGAGACTTATTATAAGTTGCCGAAAGTGGCAAGAGAAGCTATTACTTACTCAATTTGCGATATAATTTTTACAGATGAAACACCAAACGAATATTTGGAAAAGCTAGTGGGAATTGTAAATAATATTGCGGTTTTGGACGAAAGTGGAAAATTGAGTTATAAAGCTGACAAATATAAAAAACTTGCAATGCTCAAAAGTGTCAAGACGTTGGTTGGAGTTATGCTTGCAAAAGTTTTTGAGGAAGACGAAAATCCAAGAGAAGACAACATTTTGAGATATGCCCTAAATGCTAAAAATTTTGACAAATATTATACGTTTTTGTTTGGAGAAAAATATGACTAGTGAAAAAACGAAACAAGAAATGAGAGAAATGTTGAGCCGAATGCTTGACGAAAACATAGATTATTCATCACGATTGCAATCCTATGAATTTTTGCTTGAGGATTGCGAGGATATTGTGCCAGAAATGCTAAATCACCTTTATGAAATTGAAGGCGAGACTGGCAAAATGCTTATGGAAGTTTTGGCGGGTTACAAGGGGCGCAAAGAAGTGTATATGGGGCTTGTGACTTATCTTTACCGCGGTGAAGATGTTGCCTTGTTTGCGCGTTTGTTGGGCTCTTACGGAGATGAAAATGCAATCAATGTATTGAAGGCATTTGTCAATGAATATGAAGTCAACTACAATGAATATATGGAAATTAGAAACGCCGTTGAAGAACTTGGCGGAGATATAGATTTGAAAATTGATTTTTCAAATGATCCATTTTATCGTTATCTTAAAGGACTTGATGAAGTTGAAACTGACTCCCGCAAATCGCCGTTTGAAGATTTTTTCAATCTCAAATCTAACACCACAAGCGAATGTGGTTGTGATGACGACCATTGTTGCGACGATGATGACTGTGACGGCCATTGTTGTGACGCAGAGGACGATGGAGGCGACAGCGACGATGACAGGTCGCCTGACGAGCAATAACACTTTCTTTTTGAAGAACCGAAATATGGCTTCCTTGTGCTTCTAGATTTTTTTTGTTTTTGATTGTCAACGTCAAACGTAAATTTTGGTTTAATTTTCTTTTTATTTACAAAAAATTTTGCGACGACTTTTGGCGTCGCTTTTATTTTTAACATTTTTGAAAAGATGTTTATCAAAACTGCAATTGTAAATAAAACTCCGCAAAAACTTATTATAGGGTAGCAATAATCTACAATGTTATTGAACCCAAAGAAACTGAACGGATAATAGACTAACAACAAGAAAAACACGTCTATCGTCAAATTTTTAGGTGATAAAGTCCAGTTTGCAAAATTGTTTAATTTGTCAAGATGCTTTATGTGTTTAGCTTGTTTTTTTACGGTTTTAATGTCTTTTTTGTTGTTTGTATCCAATGAAAACAAAAGTTGGGAAATGTTGCTTTCAATATATTTTTTATCTTTTAGACGTATTAGGTTTGCTTTTGACGGTAACAGCGTGGCGAGTTTTTGTGAAGTTTTAACTTCTGCTTTATTTGCGACTGAAAGTAAATTCTGCTTCAAAATTTCTAGGGCGGAAACCATAGTTGTAAAAATGGCTGTGCTTATAAGTGCGCCAGAGAAAAATTTTAAGCCAAGTTTGTCGGCTATTGCAAGAACTGGCATTGACGAGTGTTGAGTGTCTGATAGTACAACTGTTTGTAACATAAACAAAACCACGCCTAAAAATAAAGCGTCAAATAGGCAGGATAGCGTGATTTGTTTATAAGTCAATTTTTTCCCTTCTTGTGCCATAATAACCCCGCCTAAGATTACGTCAAGCCCACTATATAGAATAGGTTTTGAAATTGAAAACGAACCCGTATATACGGGCGGTGTTAGTTTTGAAAAGATAACAGTCAAAGATATTATCAAAAGGGGAACTAAAATGGCGTTTGCGAGTTTTATTTTTTCTATTCCGAGAATTACAATTACGCACGAAATTATTGCCATAAGCAGTCCCAGCATTGGGATACCGCTGAGTGAGGAAAGAATAAATTCACTTCCTGCCAACATAGAACAAAATGAAATTGAAGCTGACAAAAAAATTCCAACAGCCAACAGCTTGCTTTTTGGAAGAATATTCAATTTGCCGACAATCATAAACAAAGCGCACAACGCCGACATAAAAACTGCCGATATTGCAACGTTTATTGGTGAAAGATTGTCAAAAAAAAGTGCAATTTCACGCCCTGACGAAAAACCTGCGCCAATAGTTGTTCCAATATATAAAAAGGTTGATTTTAGTGCTAGCCACATACGTTGATAGAATATGTAATGGCAATTATGTTTATGAGTCAAAAACAAATTAAAAAGCGTCGAATGCTCGACGCTTTTTTGACGTTAAAACAGATTTAATCAATATTCAAATTGTTCTTGAAAATAGCTTGCAAGATTTTCAATAGGAATTCTTACCTGCGCCATAGAATCTCTTTCACGCACGGTGACCGCATTGTCTTCAAGTGTGTCAAAGTCAACGGTTACGCAGTACGGAGTGCCAATTTCGTCTTGACGGCGGTATCTTTTTCCGATTGAGCCAGTTCCGTCAAATTCGCAAACAAACTTTTTGGAAAGTTCCAAATATATAGCTTCTGCGTTTTCGTTGAGTTGCTTTTGAAGTGGAAGTACAGCAACTTTAACTGGTGCAATTGCGTGGTGAAAGTGCATAACGACACGCGTATCATTTTCGCCGACTTGTTCTTCCTCATACGCATTGCAAAGCAAAGCTAGCACCATTCTTTCAACACCCAATGACGGCTCAATAACGTAGGGTACGTATTTTGCGTTTGTTATAGGGTCGATGTAACTCAAATCTTTGCCACTTGTTTTCATATGTTGATTGAGGTCATAATCGGTACGGTCTGCTATGCCCCAAAGTTCGCCCCAACCAAACGGGAATTTGAACTCAAAATCTGTTGTAGCTTTGGAATAAAAACAAAGTTCTTCTTTGTCGTGGTCGCGCAAACGTAAACAATCGTCGTCCATTCCGAGTTCCAAAAGCCAATCGTGGCAATACTTGCGCCAGTAATTGAACCAATCAAGGTCGGTGCCAGGCTCGCAGAAAAATTCAAGTTCCATTTGTTCAAACTCTCTCACGCGGAAAATGAAGTTGCCAGGAGTGATTTCGTTACGGAATGATTTTCCAATTTGACCAATTCCAAAAGGAACTCTTTTTCGTGAAGTACGTTGTACGTTCTTGAAGTTGACAAATATACCTTGTGCAGTTTCAGGGCGGAGATAAACAGTATTTGTGCTGTCTTCTGTTACGCCTTGGAATGTTTTGAACATAAGATTGAACTTTCTGATTGAGGTAAAGTCTGCTTTTCCGCAAATTGGGCAAGTGATGCCTTTTTCTTTTATATAGGCTTCCATTTGGTCGTTTGACCAACCAGCAATGTTTTCGTCAATGCCTTTCTTTTTCATATAATCTTCAATAAGATTATCTGCGCGGTGACGTGATTTGCAAGATTTGCAATCCATAAGCGGGTCGGAAAAACCGCCCAAGTGTCCGCTTGCTTGCCAAACGGTTGGGTTCATCAAAATTGCGCAATCAACGCCTACGTTGTAAGGACTTTCAGTAACAAACTTTTTCCACCAAGCTGCTTTTACGTTATTTTTAAGTTGAACACCCAAAGGACCGTAATCCCAAGTATTGGCGAGACCGCCGTAAATATCGCTGCCTGGGTACACAAAACCACGGTTTTTAGCTAAGGCAACTAATTTATCCATTGTTAATTCTGCCATAAAATGACCTCTTTACTACTTTATTTTATTATTAAAGATAATATATAAAAGACTTGTCAAAGTCAAGTAAACGTAAATAGTATCCTAAAATCAAACATTTATGTGGTTAAGCAAAAACTTTTTGAACGTTTGCAGATTTTATAAAAAAGCGGTAAATAAATTTTGATTGCTATTCGTACAATTTTAATAGGTTAGGTATAAAAAAAGGGACGATTAAACGTCCCTTCTTTTTAGATTGCAAATTATTTGCAACCGAAGCCACCACCGCCACCGCAGCAGCAACAAAGGATAAGGATAATCAATATGCAGCAACAATTATCGCCGCCACCGAAGCCACCGCCGTCACCACAGCAACAGCAAAGGATAAGGATAATCCAAATCAAGCAACAACAGTCATTATTTGCACCGCCGTTTGCAAAGAATCCGTTCATAATATGTACCTCCTTGTTTTGTGGGAAAACATTTCCCTATGTACCATACGCAAATTTTTTTATTTGTGTGATTATGATAAATAGAGTTCTCAAAGAATATACTTTTTTGATGAACAAGGTTAAAAGGCTGATAGGAATTGTAAGCGGTTTATTCTTTACCTTCTTAGTTGCGTGGTTATGTTCGCATTTTTTCAGGTTAGACGCGGACTGGTATTTTGCATTGAAAAAACCCGTACCCGTGCCCGACTCGATAGTGTTTACGGTATTGGTGGTTTTGACGTACGTTTCTTCCGTGTTGGTAATATCACAGTTGGTGACAGGAAAACACATATTTCCGTCAATGTTATTCTTTTTGGGAAAAGGAATAAGTGTTTTTTTATACGTTTATGTATTCTTCACTTTGAAAAACATAATTGGCGGAATGGTGTTTATGACGTTTACTTTTGCATTTTCATTTATTTTGTTTATCAGATTTTGTAAAAAAGACATCAAAACTGCGCTTGCATATCTTTATACTTTTGTATTCAATTTTTACGCGTTTGTGGTTATGATTGCAATAACTATGGCAAACTGACTTCTATTTTTAATATTTTGGGTTAGATTGCATAATTCTTTGTTTACAACTTGTATCTTGCAAATCCAAAAAACATATCAAAACAGCCCAAATAGCTTTGTAAAATTGTTAAAATTACAGATAAAAACTATATGTTTTGCCATACCATAAAACAAAAGTTTTATAATAGAGAGTGCTTTTCAAAACTCAAAAGCGCAAAAAGTTGCTGTCAGTAGTTGCATAATTTCAAGGGTGATGTTAAATTCCTTGATAAAATTCGTCTTATTTGTTATCATAATATAAGTATTCACTTATAAGCATCAGCTTTCAAAAGAGGTCAAAAATGATTTTAACAATGGATATTGGAAACACAAACTTAAAAATCGGCGTATTTCAAGACGAAACGTTGATTTCTTCGTGGAGAGTTTCAACAAAAGCGTCACGTACGGCAGATGAATACGGTATGGTCATTTACGACTTGTTGCGTCAATCAGGTTTGCATTTTAGCGACATAAAGGGCGTGATTATGTCATCTGTTGCACCGTCACTTAACTACACAATCGAGCATATGTGCGACTACTATATGCACACTTGCCCTATTACCGTAAACAGTAAAACAAAAACAGGACTTAAAATTGATTATCTACACCCGACTGAATTGGGTTCTGACAGATTGGTGGGCGCAACTGCCGCTTATTATCTTTACGGTTCGCCCGTTATCGTTGTCGATTTTGGTTCAGCGACAACGTTTAACCTCGTGACAAAAGAAGGCGTTTATATTGGCGGAGCTATTGCCCCAGGAATTAAAACTGCAACAGAGTCTTTGGTTCAAGCGGCGGCAAAACTGCCAAGGATTGAACTTACAACACCAGAAAGCATTGTTGGAAACTCAACCAAAAGTTGTATGCAAAGCGGTATAATTTTTGGCTATACTGGTCTTGTAAAATACCTCGTCGAAAAGTACAAAGAACTTCCAGAAATGAAAGGCGCAAAAGTTGTTGCAACAGGTGGACTTAGCGAATTGGTTGACCAAATTGAACCAAACCTTATTGACGTTACGGATAGAGCGTTGGCGTTGAAAGGTCTGAAAATGATTTACGATATGAACGTAAATAAATAAATTACCTTAAAATCGAAAAATTAAATTTGATATATTATATAGGAGTTGACTATGGCAGAAATTAAAAAAGTTGGTGTTGCTCTCTTGGGATTGGGCGTTGTTGGTGGTGGAACTTACCAAATTTTGACGTCAAAAAGAGAATTCATCAAGCAAAATGACGGAATTGACATTGAAGTCAAATGCGTACTTGAAAGAAATTTGGAGCGTTGCAAAGAGTTGGGCGTTGATTTGAGCATTGTAACAGATGACATAAAAAAAGTTACGTCTAACCCCGATATACAAATTGTTGCGGAATTTTTTGGTGGTATCGAACCTGCAAAAAGTTTCTTGATTGAAGCGTTGCTTGCTGGCAAAAGTGTTGTTACAGCCAACAAAGAAATGTTTTCAAAGAGCTGGGTAGAACTAGAAAAAGCCGCAAAAAAAGGTGGCGGTGGTCTTTATTTTGAAGCCAGTTGCGTGGGTGGCGTTCCTGTTATCCGCACTTTGACTGACAGTATGCAAGGCAATCAAATTACATCGCTTAAAGGCATTGTCAACGGCACAACAAACTATATTTTGTCAAGAATGAGCGACGAAGGCGTTGACTATGACAGTTGTTTGAAAGACGCTCAACGTTTAGGTTATGCAGAAGCAAATCCTTCCGCTGACGTTGACGGTTTTGACGCAATGTATAAAAACAGCATATTGAGCTCGCTTGCTTACCGCAAGAGAGTGCCTATTGACAAGATTTATCGAGAAGGCATTTCAAACGTTGAAGTTGCCGACATAAAATATGGCAAAGAATTGGGATATACTCTTAAATTGCTTGCTATTTCAAAGTGTAAAAACGGAAAAATTGAAGCGCGTGTCCACCCAGCTTTCTTGCCAAACGAGCATCCTTTGAGTTCAGTCAAAGGTTCGTTTAACGCGTTGTTCCTTAATGGCGACAATGTTGATGATATTATGCTTTACGGCAGAGGCGCAGGCGCATTGCCAACAGGCAGCGCAATAGTCAGCGATATTGTCTTTGCTGCTGGAAAAGAGACTCCAAGACGCTTTTATTGGGAAAATAAAGCCGAGGTTGAGGACAAAGATTTTGCCTCAGACTTTATTTCTAAATATTATATTCGTTTGATTGTATCTGACGAAGGCGGAACGCTTGCAAAAATTGCGAACGTTTTTGGAAAACATAAAATATCAATCAATTCAGTTATTCAAAAAGACGTAAAACAACACGAAGTGCCAATTATTTTCATAACGCACGAAACAAGCGAAAGCTGCATAAATAAGGCGTTAAAAGACATAAAGCAGTTGTCAGGCGTCGAAAAGGTTGCATCGCTTATCAGAGTTGAGGACTAATTTTTAGAATGAAAACAACAAAAATTCAAAGAGCGTCGGGCGTGTTGCTTAATATTTCATCGCTTCCAAGTGAATTCGGTATCGGGTGTTTTTCACACGATGCCGAAACTTTTTCTGACCTTATTGCAGATATGGGATTTTCTTGGTGGCAAGTTTTGCCTATTACAACTATTGGGTGGGGAAATTCTCCATATTCTGGACTGTCGACTTATGCGGGCAACAGCTTATATATCAACCCTTACGTATTGCTTAATCAAGGACTTTTGACTGAAAACGAGTTGCGGGAGGCAAAATTTTTTGGAGAGCCTTATCTTGCAGATTATGACTTTGCGCGCAATAATTCAAGTAAATTTTTGCATTTGGCATTTGCGCGAATAAACAATGAATATCAAAAGCAAATTGACAATTTTTATGAGCAGGAAAAGTATTGGCTTAGAGATTACGCGTTGTTTATGGCACTTTCTGAAAGTCGCGGAAGTATTTGGCGTAATTGGGAAGCCCCGTTAAAATTTCGTGATAAAAAGGCTTTGGAAAATGCAGAAATTGAATATAAACACAGCATTGCCTATTATATTTTTGAGCAATTTGAATTTTTCAAACAATGGAAACAACTTAAATCGCAAGTCAACAAAAGAGGAATACGCATAATTGGAGATTTGCCGTTTTATGTGTCAACTGATTCAGTTGACGTTTGGGCGAATCCTCAAAATTTTCAACTTGATGAAAATCTAAATCCGGTTGCTGTTGCAGGAGTGCCACCAGATTCTTTTGCTTCTGACGGTCAAATTTGGGGCAACTGCCTTTACAATTTTAAGGCTATGGAAAATGATGGTTTTTCTTGGTGGAGAAAACGCATTTTGCATTGTGAAAAGTTGTATGACGCTTTACGACTTGACCATTTTAGAGCTTTTTACAATTATTTTTCTATTCCCGCTTGCGATACGCATACTGCTGTAAATGGACATTGGGAAGAAGGCGCAAAAGATAAGTTGCTTGACTTAATCAAAAGCGATGCTCCCGATTATTTGTTTATTGCAGAGGATTTAGGGCTTATTGACGACGGTTGCAGAGAATATATTGACAACTGTGAATTTCCTACCATGCGGGTTTTTCAATTTGGTTTTGATTATCACGACAGCCCTCATATTCCTTATAGATACACGCCCGATACGGTGGCGTACAGCGGAACTCACGACAACAATACTCTGTTGGGTTGGCTTTATGAACTCAATGACGGTACACGTGAGTATGCTTTGAAATATTGCGGTTTTTCTGGCGCAGGTTGGGGAGCAGGCGGGCCTCAATGCGAGTCAACAAAAGCGATTTTGAAAACGTTGATTGCGTCGGCGTCATCACTTGTCGTATTTCCGCTTCAAGATATGTTGGGGTATGGTACAGATACAAGAATGAACGTCCCTGGTGTTGCGGAAGGCAACTGGAAATATAGATTGCCGTATGAACTTTTGCACACCGTTGACAGAGATTATTTTTTGGAAATCAACCGTATATATGGCAGAAAGTAAAGGTTTTAAGCAATGATTTTATTCTTTTCAAAAGGCGAAGTTGATAGCGACGACTATATAAAATATTGTTACGGTTATTATAAAGATATAATGCGTTCGCATGGCAATGAAAATTTACCAAAAGAAGTTGTAATCATTCGTGACAAAGGTCAAAAACCAAAATTCGATACAGATGAGGCATATTTTTCTCTTTCTCATAGCAACGGAGCAATTATGCTTGCTATTTCTCCGACGGAAATTGGAGCTGACATTGAACATATAAGAGAAATAGACTACAAAAAATTTGATTTTATTGATGCCGAAGACTTAGATGATTTTTACTTTCATTGGACGGAAAGAGAGGCGTATCTTAAAAAAATTGGAGTTGGAATTAAAGAGTTTAGGGCAGTAATTCCCGATGATGAACACTTTGAACATTTCCCTGTTTTTGAAGGTTATCACGCTTGCGTTTGCGGTGAGGAACAATCAATTATTGCCTATGAAATAGCTCTGCCGCTTATAAAATGAATTTGCTGTTGCAAAAAAAAAGTTTAAGCGTTAGAATATAAAAAAAGGAGATTGTTATGATATTTGAAAAATTGCAAGATATTATTGCCGACCAACTTGATATTGACAAAGAAAAAATCACTCTTGATAGTGATATAAACAAAGATATAGGCGCAGACAGTTTGGATATTGTCGAAATGCTTATGAGCGTTGAAAAGGAATGGAACATTATTGTTGACGACAGCGATGCTGGTGACATTCATACAATAAAAGACGTGGTTGAGTTTATTGAGAGAAAAGTAAAAAAATAAATGTTAAATCAAAAAAAATGTTATTAAAACGCACACCTTTTGGTGTGCGTTTCTATTTTGTTTATAGCTTATCAATTATCTTATGCGCTTTGCAATTTCGTCTGTGATTTGAGTTGTTGAATACGTCCCGCCTAAATCTGCGGTGCGTATGTTTGCATCAAGCGTGTCTTTCACCGCATTTTCAATGGCAACAGCTACGTTTTCTTGGTTGAAAGAATGCCTCATCATCATAGCGGCGGACAAAATTTCGCCTATTGGGTTTGCAATGTTTTTGCCTGCTATATCTGGCGCAGAGCCGTGTATTGCTTCATACATTCCAACGTTGAATGCGCCTAGTGACGCTGACGGCATAATTCCTATTGAACCAACTATTGCACCTGTCAAATCTGACAAAATATCACCAAACATATTTGACGTCAAAATCACATCGAATTGTGAGGGGTTAAGCACAAGTTGCATTGACGCATTGTCAACGTACATTGCGCTGACGCTTACAGACGGGTAGTCCTCGTTTATGTCAGCAACAATTTTTCGCCACAATTTTGACGTTGTAAGCACGTTAGCTTTATCAACAAGACAAAGTTTATGCTTGCGTTCTTCAGCAAGCTCAAAAGCAACTCTTGCCACACGTTCTATTTCAATTTCGCTGTACGCTTCCGTATCGTATGCTTCTCTACCAAAAATACCTTGTCTAAAACCTCGTTCGCCAAAATAAATTCCACCTGTTAGTTCGCGGACAGTAACCAAATCAATGCCTTTTTTTGCAGTTTCTGCTTTAAGCGCGCTATGCTCAATTAAGCAATCAAAAAGTTTGGCAGGGCGAATGTTAGCATAAAGTCCTAATTCTTTTCTAAGGCTTAACAGCGCGCTTTCAGGGCGTTCTTTTGCGTTATCCCACTTGTATCCGCCAACGCTTCCTAACAATACGGCGTCCGCGCTTTTTGCAAGTTCCAAAGTGTTTTTTGGCAACGGACAACCGCAATCGTCGATTGCACAGCCACCAATCAATGCTTGTTCAAATTGCAAATCAAAGCCAAAAACTTGGGCTGATTTCTGCAAAATTTGTATTGCAGACTGTGTCGTTTCAATGCCAATTCCGTCGCCTGATAATTGTGCGATTTTATAACTCATATCTTCCTCACCGCATTAAGCAATCCGCCTTTTTCTAAAATTCCTGTAACGAAATCGTCAGGTTTTGCAAAATGATAAACTTTGTTTTGTGTTAAATTTGTTAAAGTGTAGTTTTCAAATCTTATATTATCGCCATTTTTGCACTCATAAAACAATTCGGGTTCCTCTACGACGTAAAGACCTATATTTATAGCGTTTCTGTAAAAAATTCTTGCAAAACTTTGAGCAACAATAAGTTTTATTCCACTTTGTTTCAGAGCTAACGGTGCGTGCTCGCGTGAACTGCCTGAACCAAAGTTTTTGCCGGCAACAATAATATCTCCGTCTTTTACAATTTTGTGAAAATCTATGTCTAAATCTTCCATAGCGTGAGATTTAAGGTTTTCTGCGCTTGCGTCGTTAAGGTATCTTGCGGGAATTATAACGTCGGTGTTTATGTTGTCGCCGTATTTGAAAATGTTACCTTCAAATTTCATAAATTCTCCTTTTGAACAATTTGCAAACATTGCGCTGTTGGCGAACATAGATAGCCTTTAAGCGCACTTTGCGCTGCAACATATGGCGATGCCAAATAAACTTTTGATGAAACGTGTCCCATTCTGCCAACAAAATTTCGGTTTGTTGTTGCAACACAAGTTTCGTTTTCAGCCAAAATGCCCATATATCCACCAAGACAAGGCCCGCAAGTTGGGGTGGAAACAACCGCACCACAGTCAATAAATATATTTATCAAGCCATTGTCAACCATACGCTTGTATATTTTTTGTGTTGCAGGAATGATAATCAAACGCATACCGTCTGCAATTCGTTTACCGTTTAATATTTCGGCAGCTTGACGCATATCTGTCATTCTGCCATTTGTGCAACTTCCAATGACTACTTGGTCAACTTTTACAGATTTATCGAAATCATTTAATGTTCTTACGTTGCTTGGTAAATTGGGATAAGCAACGCAAGGGGACAACTCGTCTAAGTTTATTTCCAAAACTTTTTCGTAATTTGCGTCCGTGTCTGCTGAAACACAAAGTTGTTTGATTTGTTCAGATGATAGATTTGTATGCGACAATAAATATTGTTCCGAAATTTTATCAATAGGAATAAAGGCATTTTTTGCTCCGCATTCAACAGCCATATTGCAAATGGTAAACCTGTCGTCCATTGACAGTGCTGAAATATTGCCTGAAAACTCCAAAGACATATACGTTGCGCCGTCAACGCCAAGCAAACCTATGATATGCAAAATCAAGTCTTTGCCTGTAACGTACTGTTTGAAGTTGCCCTTAAGACGGATATTTATGGCTTTTGGAACTTTGAACCACGCTTTTCCGTTTAGCATAGCCGCCGCCATATCCGTTGAACCTACTCCCGTTGAAAAACACCCCAACGCTCCATACGTGCAAGTGTGAGAATCTGCGCCGATTATCAAAGATGACGGGATAACCAAACCTTGTTCTGGAAGCAAAGCGTGTTCAATGCCCGCCTTTCCAACGTCGTAAAAATGTGAAATTTTGTGCTTTAAGGCAAATTCTCTGACTTTTTTGCATTGTTGTGCAGATTTTATATCTTTGGCAGGGCAGAAATGGTCAAGCACTAAAACAATTTTATCCGCGTCAAAAACAGTATCCCCAACTTTTTCAAATTCGGATATTGCAACAGGGGCGGTTATGTCGTTGCCCATAACAATGTCAACGTTTGCTGAAATCAAGTCGCCTTCGGAAATCTCCAAATTGTCAGTATGTTTTAAGAGAATTTTTTGAGTTGCAGTAAGTTTCATTTTTTTCCCCCAAAAAAAGTGAGTTTTAATTTTTTAGTTTATTATGTTGCCTTGTCCTGTAAGTTTATATTCAAAACTGTCAATTAAAGCCGACCAACTTGCTTCAATAATGTCGGTTGAAACTCCAACAGTCGTCCACGTCTTTTCGTGGTCGGTTGAGCTTATCATAACCCTAACCAATGCTTTTGTTGCGCTTGTTGAGTCAACCACTCTTACCTTATAGTCAATAAGAGAAACTTCCTCAATTTGCGGAAAATGTTTTGATAGGGCAGTACGCAATGCCTTATCAAGCGCATTGACAGGGCCGTTGCCTTTTTCAATTGCCGTAGTAACAGAGTCACCAACTTTAATTTTGATTTCCGCCGTATTCTCATTTTGCGGTTTTGTAGTGTTTATGCAGTAGTCAATGAGTTCAAATGACGGCTTAAATTCGCCTATAACTCTTTCAGCAAGCAATATAAAACTGCCGTCTGCGCCGTCAAATTGATAACCTTTCATTTCCAGATTTTTTACGGCGTCCAAAATCTCTTGCGTTTTTGGGTCAGATTTATCTAAGTTAGGGAATAAATTTTTAAGTTTTTTTGCAACTGCGCTTCTGCCAGCCATTTCGCTTAGTAATATGCGGTGGCGGTTTCCAACAATAGACGGTTCAATATGCTCGAAACTGTTGGGATTTTTGACAACGGCGTCAGCGTGCATTCCTGCTTTATGAGCGAATGCAGACGCTCCAACGTATGGCATAGCTCCATCAAGTTTTATATTGCTTATTTCTGCGACTGCGTGCGCAACTTTTGTCATATCTGCAATGTTTACTTCAACGTCCAAGTTCTCTTTCAGTTTTAAGTTTGCAATAACCGTTGACAAATTAGCATTTCCGCAACGCTCGCCAAATCCTAAAAACGTTCCTTGAACGTGAGTAGCTCCCGCTTTTACGGCAGTTATAGTGTTTGCAACAGCCATACCCGTATCATTGTGAGTGTGAATACCTATCTTTGCGCCATCAAATATGACAGCTACTCGCTTTGTAATTTCAAAAATTTTATCCATTGAAGTCGCGCCGTTTGTGTCGCACAACGTCAACGTATCCGCGCCTGACATAAATGCAGCGGATAATACGGCAATAGCATAATTGCTATCTTCAGCGTATCCGTCAAAAAAATGCTCGGCGTCAAAAATAACTCTCTTGCCTTGACCTTTCAAAAATGCCACGCTTTGAGCAATCATTTCTAGGTTGTTTTCTGGTGTAACCATAAGCACTTCTTTCACTTGAATTCTGCTTGACTTCCCAAAAATGCAAATAACGTTAGTGCGCGCTTCAAGCAATTTCAAAATTGCTGCGTCTTCATAAACTTGTTTGTTAGGCTTGACGGTTGAACCAAAGGCAACAAGTTTTTTGTTGTTTGCATTCCTAAAAAAGTCCTCGTCTTTTGGGTTGGACGCAGGGTCCCCACCTTCAATCAAGTCAATGCCAAAATCGTCAAGCAAAGCCATTATGCTTTTTTTATCATTTTCCGAATAGCTTATTCCTTCGGATTGCGCTCCGTCACGCAAGGTTGTATCTAAAAATTCAATTTTCATAATTCAAAATTTAATCCTTTCCAGCTTCAAGCAATTTGTTTGTTGCATTTACATAGGCAATAAGCGACGCTTCCATTACGTCTGTGCTTATTCCTTTGCCTGTCATAACATAATCTCCGTCAGTAAGTTTTACGGTTGCGTCGCCTAAGGCGTCTTTGCCTTCTGTGACTGAATGAACTTGATAATCGACAAGTTTGAAGTTTTGCCCCGTAAGCGAGCTTATGGCCTTAAAGCCAGCGTCCACAGGTCCATCACCACTCATTCTTTCCATAACGACTCTGCCGTCGGACTCTAAAGTAACAGTTGCTGACGCCGAGTTTTTGAAAGCCGTAATTTCATAGTCGGCAAGCGAATATTTTCTTTTAATTGTTCGGCGAGTTTCGCCAAGCAATAACGCTTCAATATCAACACGTGAAACACTTTTTTTTCTGTCCGCAAGTTCCTTATACTTTGGGAAAAAGGCGTCAATTTGTTCTTTTGTCAGCGAGTAACCCATTTCCTCAGTCAAAGAAATAAAAGCGTGTTTTCCGCTATGTTTGCCCAAAAGTAAGGTGTTTTCTTTGAAGCCTATATCTTCTGGGTTCATAATTTGATAGGTTGACTTATCTTGTAAAATGCCGTGTTGATGAATGCCCGACTCGTGTAAGAATGCGTTTGCTCCAACAATAGCTTTATTTGGCGGCAACTTGATACCCACAACGTTTGAAACAAGTTTTGACGTGCGGTATATTTTTTTAGTGTCAATATTTGTGCTTAAGCCAAAAAAGTCAGCGCGCGTTTTGATTGCCATAACAATTTCTTCCATAGGCGCATTACCTGCGCGCTCGCCTATGCCGTTTATTGTGCATTCAATTTGCGTTGCGCCAGATTTTGCAGCATGAAGCGAGTTTGCGACGGCAAAACCTAAATCATTGTGGCAATGGACGGATATGTCAACTTTGTCAATGCCTTCCACCGAGTTTTTAAGGCTTTTAATAATTTCTGACATTTCGTCTGGTGTTGAGTAACCCACGGTGTCGGGGATATTTATTGTTTTCGCACCTGCGTTTACTGCCGTTTGCGTTGCTTTAATCAAAAAATCTATTGGCGTACGTGACGCGTCCTCAAACGAAAACTCAACGTCGGGAAGCAACGTACACGCATATTTTGTGAAAGTTTCAATAATTTCCAAACATTTGTCTTCTGTAATTTCAAGTTTGTGTTTAAGGTGTATAGGGGATGTCGCAATGAAGATATGAAGCCTCGGGTGCTTTGCGTGCTTGATTGCTTGATAACCTTTGTCAATGTCCTCTTTTTTGCAACGACAAAGAACGGCTACCGTACTGTTTTTGCAAATATCCGCTATTGCGCTGACACTTTTGAACTCGCCTTCGCTTGATGCGGGGAAGCCTGCTTCAATTACGTCAACACCCATAGCGTCCAATGCTTCTGCAATATCCAACTTTTCGTTTAAGTGCATACTGCAACCAGGAGATTGTTCACCATCACGCAACGTAGTATCAAAAATTTTTATCTTTCTTGTATCCATATTTTGCCTTTTTTTCGTTTATTTTGAAAAAATCAAATTTTACGCATCAATCAAATGTCAAATTCAAACGCATTTTGTGTTTCAAAAAGCATATATAAGAAATGACATAAAATTTGATTAAGACCTATTATTCTGTTTGAGCTTCTTGCGTCATCGAACTATTTCCACGCTCTAATGCTGCGCCACCTGTTCTTGCAAGTTCCAGAATTTCATAACTTTCAAGCGTCGTTATAAATGCGTCAATTTTGTCGGAATTTCCAGTCAATTCAAGCATCATTGTGTCTACGGTGGTGTCTATGGATTTAGCTTTGAAAAGAGTGCATAAATCTACAATTTCGCCTCGCTTTGACGGTTGAATTTTTAATTTTATCAACAATAACTCGCGAAACGCAACAGCACGTCCGTCAAAACCCATAACTTTGACAACGTCTTCTTGTTTTTCAAGTTGAGCTACAATTTGTTTTACTGTTTGCGCCGTTCCTGTAACCGTAATTGTCATACGTGAATAGCGTTCGTCTTCCGTGGCACAAACGGACAGTCCGTCAATGTTGTAACCGCGCCTTGAAAATAGCCCAGATATGCGTGATAATACGCCAGGTTGGTTGTTTACCAAAATTGAAATGATTTGCCTTTGTTGATTTTTATCCATATTTCCTCTTACAGGGTTTAAGCCCTTTATTGTCCCTTGTTTTGCTTGTTTATATCTAATAACTTTAGTGTTCAAATCTAGTGGTTGCTTTTTGTTCAAATTCCTTCGTTAATTCCAAGTTTGAAATCAACAACAAGAGGTAAACTTCCGTTTAATGCGGTTTTAAGCGCAAATGCTACGTCGTCATTTTCATCAATCCTGACACCTCGTGCGCCCATAGCTTCTGCAAGTTTGACGTAATCTGTGTTCAAATATAGCGAACTGAAATAAGGACGCTTATTGCCTCTGTCAGTTTGCAACTTTCTTACCATTCCCAAAGAATTGTTGTTGAAAACGACAACTATAAGCGGAATGTGATGCTTTACGGCGGTTGCCAACTCATTAAAGTTCATATTAAACGAGCCGTCGCCAACAATAACCAACACTTTTTTGCCAGTTGCAAAATGCGCGCCTATGGCTGCTCCCATTGAAAAGCCCATTGTGCCTAGTCCACCACTTGTCAAAAAATTTTCAGGTTGATAAATTTTATAGTTTAACGCCGTCCACACTTGGTGCAAACCCACGTCTGTAACCGTAACGGTGTTTGTGTCAAGAAAATGTGACAAGCAGTCGAACATATCACTTATTCTACTGTGTGATTTTGACTGAATATAGTCTTCAAAATTCCAATTATTGTTTTTAACGTTCTGAAGTTTTTGGTTGAAACACTCAACCACTTCTTTTACGTCGCCAAGCACGCTTGAAGTTGTAAGCAAGTTTTTGTCAATTTCAGCGGCGTCTATGTCAACTTGCAAAAGTGGAATTTTGCGTTTTTTCAAAATGTCAAAGGCGTTGTACCTACTGTTAAACCTTGCCCCCAAAGTTATAAACAAATCGCATTCTTTTATTGCGTCTTTTGCCTTTTGATTGTCGTTTGACATCACTCCCAAATACTTTTCATCGTCGGGGTTGAATACACCAATGCCCATATACGTGGTAAGCACAGGGCAGTTGAGGGTATTTGCCAACCGTTTGATTTCGTTGCTGGCATTTGATGCTTTTGCTCCGCCTCCAACGTACAACAAAGGTTTTGAACTCTGTTTAATTAGGTTCAAAGCATCCTCAATTTCGTTTTCATTTGCTGTTATGGTTAGTTTTACTTGCAAAGGAGAAGTAGGTTTATATATAGCCTTTTGGTCAAATACGTTTGAGGGTATATCAATAAGTACAGGGCCTTTTCTGCCACTCAATGCAATTTCAAACGCTTTTTTTACGTTTTGTTGAATTTCGCCTGCCGATTTGATTATCATATTGTACTTTGTTACGGGCATAGTCATATCAAATATGTCAACTTCTTGAAAACTGTCGTGACCGAGTTTGTCAAGCGATACATTGCCAGTAATTGCTATAAGAGGAATGCTGTCCATATAAGCGTCGGCGATGCCTGTGACCAAGTTTGTTGCTCCCGGCCCTGAGGTTGTAAGCACAACTCCGATTTTGCTGCTTGCCCTTGAGTATCCTTCGGCTGCAAAACACGCTCCTTGTTCGTGGGCAGTCAAAATATGGCGTATGGCAGAGCCTTCCAATGCGTCGTAAACCGAAAGGACACTTGCGCCAGGATATCCAAAAATATACTCGACACCCAAGTCAGAAAGTGTGTTTATCAATATCTGCGCTCCGCTCAATAACATATTGCTCCATTCCGCCCAAAATAGCATTCTCGCGTGTGTGTAGGCGATATAATTCTTAACTTATCTATCTATTTATAATATTACATTAAACTCAAACCGTCAAATATAATAATTTTTGAAAGCTATTGTTTTTTGAATTTGAAAA
>CAZQGE010000021.1:0-19956 GCA_964592815.1 uncultured Bacteroidaceae bacterium
GGGCGTTTTTTTGATAGCTATTATAATCAGGAACAAATGCCTACAATTTTTTATAAGTAATTTGAATATAATAATTGCTATCTTTAACAAATAATCTTTATAAACATCTGAAATTGCAATTTGATTTTTAACAAATTACGCATATAAATTCATAGACTACATTTACGCAAAAAATTTTGCTTTCTTAGAAAACTAATTTAGTCTTTTCAATTTATTGCATATTACAAAATGACAACTATCTTATCTTTCTATCACCCTTGCAATATGTCGTAAGGTTCTTTCCATTGGCTCGGTCACACCTTTCTTCTCTATCATAATTTCAGACGGGTGTTCTTTTATTATTGCAGACAGCAAATCTAAGTCATCGTTTTCAAACAAATTTATAACTTCAACAGATTTACGTTTTGTCAAGTTGAAAACTTCTCCATTCTTTAACGTGAGTTGACTTGTTTTGCCGTCTGTGCCCGTTATAAACGACGCTATGTCAAAAATATCCTTTTCACCAGTCGAATTCTGCATAAGTCTAAGGCACACTTCCGCAAGTTCGTCCCACGATTTTGTTAGCGTGTTCATTCTGAAATTCATAAGTCCGTCAACGTTGAAGTCAACAGCTTCACTCAGCATCTTTTGCACCAAATTGCTTTCGTATTCATAGTCAAAATGCACCAATGAACATATCAAAGCGCAAGTTGCGTGGTTTATTTCTATTTCTTTTAATTTTTGCTTAAAATAAGTCAGTTTGTAAAATGATAAAAAAATCGTCTTCAAAATTTCACAAACTTCACTTTCTACTTTTTCTTGCACTTCACATATTGACGCTAGATAGATAAAAACTCTGTCTTTGCTCTCTTCCATTGCGTAAGATAAATTTTTGATTGTTTTCAATCTTTGGGTTACGTAATCTAATTCTTTCACCAAGGTTTTGTTCATACTAATTACATTCGACCACATATACACCTCGTCAATATTCTATGCAAAACACCATTAAAAATTATAGAAAATTAAGGAAAAAAAATTGAAAAACCAAATACGACAAAACCTTATAAAAAACGAAAATTAAAACGACGCGTTTTGCGTCGTTTAGTTTTGCGTTGTTTTTAAGCAACAAAATTGTTTATCTTGTTATTTTTTTCATATACTTTTCACCCGTAACAGAGTTTACGTATACGTGATAGTCTGTGTCGCTTGCGATATGATTGACTTCAACTACAAAACCGTAGTAACTTTCATAAATTGGCACTTCATACTCAAAATCTTTGTCAACACCGTCAACTTTGAAATCTGTTATCAACGCAGAAGGAAGTCCGTTTGCCCTTGCATATTCTAAGGTATAATCAAGTGCTATTTGCTTGCTTTCCGTAACACCGTACACAATTCTTGAATTTGCATAATTTGACGCTGAACCAAATACACCACCCAAAATTGACGCCGTCATTACAAGCAAAATTGTTATCCCTGCAAAAAAGTACACAAAATGATTGAGCCTAAATTTCTTTTTAACTTTTTTTAGGTCATGTTTGTCCGCTTCTGCAATCGGTGCGGGTTTGACGTTTATTCCTTCATCATCAAGCAAACTGCTGAGTGCTTTAGCTTTTGCAATTTCGCTTTCTACATATTCCTTTTCTTCGGGTGTAGCGATACGTTCACGATAGTGTTTTAACGCTTCTTCAAAATTCATTTTCATCCTCCAAAATTTCTTTTAACTTTGTTCTTGCTCTATATAATTTTACTTTTACGTTCTCAATCGAGTCGCCCGTTATGCCTGAAATTTCGGCAACTGTCATTGCGTCAAAGTAATAGAGCAACACCGTTTCCTTGTAATTGTCTTTCAACAATGAAATGGCCTTATATAACGCTTGATACTCCTCTTTTTGAATTAGCCCGTCAACGACACCAATAGAGTTTTGTTCTACAATAGCTTCGTTTAGTTCAACTTTTTTCTTATTCTTACGCAGATAATCAAAATACAAGTTTCTTGCGACTCTAAACAACCAATATTTGAACCCGTCCTTTTCTTCATCAATAGAAATAAAAGCCTTGTAAAACGCATCCGTCGCCAATTCCTCAGCTAACGGCAAATTACGACATAACGAAAAAACATAAATTTTCACTTCGTTATAATGTGTTTTGAACAATTTTTCTAATGCGTCATTTTTCATTGTTACCCTATATACGGATGAATTGCCTTTTGGTTACACAATTTTAACATTTTTCACAACACTTAACAATAGCGTATTTATTTTGTTATAATTTTTTTAACTTATTTATGTAAAAAACAAAAAAATATTTTTCTTCAATCAATACAAATATTAAAAATTGTATCTGTTATTCCATTCCATTTATGTAAATTTTCGTTATAATTTTTGCAATTATCTTGCATAAAGTCTCACAAATTGATATAATTTTTCTTGGATTATATATTTTACGCAAATATATACAAAAATCATAAATTATGCGATTTTGCGTTGAATATGCGGAGGAATTATGGAAGATAAAGATTTGAAAGTAGTGCTTTCCAAACTAACTTTGGAAGAAAAAGCCTCACTTTGTTCAGGCTCAACTTTTTGGCTTACAAAACCAGTAGAAAGTCAAAATGTTCCATCAGTTTGGATGAGTGACGGCCCTCACGGTTTGCGCAAGGAAAAAGTGACTGGCGGCACAAACATTATGCAGGAATCTGAACCTGCAACCTGTTTCCCGTCTGCGGCAACAACAGCTTGCTCTTGGGACCCTGAAATTGTTGAACAAGTCGGCGACGCTATTGCAAAAGAAGCAAAGGCATTAAAAGTTTCAACCGTACTCGGACCCGGTGTAAACATCAAACGCAGTCCACTTTGTGGAAGAAACTTTGAATATATTTCAGAAGACCCTTATCTTGCTGGCAGAATGGGCGCAGGTATTGTTCACGGAATTCAAAAGAACAATGTTGGAACAAGCCTTAAACACTTTGCGTGCAACAACGAAGAATACATACGTCAAACAATTTCAAGCGAAATGGACGAGCGTACTTTGCGCGAAATTTATCTTTCAGCTTTTGAACATATAATAAAAACCGAACAACCAACAACTGTAATGTGCAGTTACAACCGCCTTAACGGGACTTATTTGAGTGATAACAAGCGTATGCTTACCGATATTCTCCGCAATGAATGGGGTTTCAAAGGCATTGTTGTCAGCGACTGGGGCGCAGTAAACGACAGAGTTGAAGGAATTCGTGCTGGACTTGATTTGGAAATGCCAGGAAATAAAGGTATGAACGACGTTCATATCGTTGAAGCGGTAAAAGAAGGTAAACTTTCGGAAAGTGATTTGGACAAAGTTGCCTTGCGTATGTTAAAGTTTGCTTTTGAAAACAAAGCAAAAGAAGTAAACGATTTCAAAGTAGATTTCAAAGAACATCACCGCATTGCAAAAGTTGCGGCAGAAAACTCCGCTGTACTTCTTAAAAACGATGGTGTACTTCCCTTGCAAAAAACTCAAAGTATTGCTGTAATAGGAAAACTTGCAAAAAAATTACGTTATCAAGGCGCGGGTTCAAGCCACATAAACACAACCGAAATCACGTCTTTTACAGATGCGCTTGACCAAGCAAAACAAGAATACGCCTATGCTGACGGTTATACGTTGAAAGGCAACGGTTACAACAAGTCTAAAATTAAAGAAGCCGTTAAAACAGCCAAAGATAAAGACGTCGTTTTGGTGTTTATCGGTTTAACTGACGCTTATGAGTCAGAAGGATTTGACCGTACACACCTTAATTTGCCAGACTCACACAACATTCTTGTTGAAGAATTGTTGAAAGTTAACAAAAACGTTGTTGTTGTGTTGTCAGCTGGCGCACCCGTCAAAGTTAAAGCTTGGAACAGCAGCGTGCGTGCTTTGCTTGATATGTACCTTGCAGGTCAAGCTGGCGGTCTTGCGACTTATGATTTACTTTACGGAAACGTCAACCCTAGCGGTAAACTTGCCGAAACGTTCCCTCTACGAAATCATCACGCATTGGTTGCAGATTACTTCCCTATGGGACCAAAAACAGTGGAATATCGTGAAAGTGTTTTCGTTGGTTATCGTTATTTTGACTCGGCAGACAAAAAAGTTCAATATCCGTTTGGCTTTGGACTTAGCTATACAACGTTTGAATACTCAGACATCAAGCTCTCTGCTGAAAAAATTAAAGATACCGACAATCTAACCGTAAGTTTCAAAATTAAAAACACAGGCAAAGTTGCTGGCGCAGAAATCGCACAACTTTACGTAAGCGACAAAGAAAGCACTATTTTCCGTCCAGTAAAAGAATTGAAAGGCTTTAAGAAAGTTTATCTTGAACCAAATGAAGAAAAGCAAGTTGAAATTACACTTGACTCTCGTGCCTTTGCTTACTACAACGTCAATATCAATAATTGGCACGTTGAAAGCGGTGACTTTGAAATTATGGTCGGAGCGTCCTCACGTGATATTAAACTTACAAAAATGGTATTTGTTGAATCTACAAACGCAAAAGCTGTCGTCCCCAACTACCGTAAAACTGCGCCAATTTATTACGATTTGAAAAACAACGAAGATATGACAATTCCCGACGACCAATTTGTAGCTTTGTTAGGCAGACCTTTGGAAGATAACTCTAAGTTCAAAAAAGGCGAACTTACACAAAACAACACACTCGGACAAATTAACGTCTCACCGTGGGGAAAATTCCTTTACAGTTTGATTACGTTTGGCAGCAAGATAGTTGCAAAATTCTCAGAAAACCCTGAAATGATTACCAATTCAGTTGCGGATATGCCGATGAGAAGTATGTCGGCAATGACTGGTGGCTTAATTTCGCAGGTAAGTTTACAAGGTCTTGTTGATATGGTCAATGGCAAAAAAGGCGGTTTTAGGAAACTCTTAAAAGGCTTTAAGAAAAAAAATAAAAAGTAAAAATGCTCACAGCGACGGACATAATTTGTTCGTCGCATTTTTTTTGCCTTAGAAATTTAGTTAAAAATCACAACAACCTTAAAACGCTTGACTTTTTTTTATCTATGAATAGACTATGGTTGCAACACAAAATAATTTTATTTATATACATCAGTTTAAGTGAGGTGGCGATATGAAATCTTTGGAAAAAGATATAGCCGTGGTTGAAGACAAAACAACTGAAAACGTTTTGTCAGAAAAACAAAATAAAAAAATTAAAAACAATGAACTTGGAAAAAAAGTATTCAATTTTGGCAAGTTTTATATTGTTTTGGCTATCCTAGCTTTTATAAGAGCGTTGTTTACTTATGTCTTTATTATTCCAAACAGCTTTGCCCCTGGTGGATTAAGCGGCCTTTCATCAATCATATATAACGCTGTACTTCCCTTTAATTCGCACCTTGCAGATACTGTTTTCAACCCTGGTGTTACAGCTATGGTTATGAACATTCCGTTGCTTATTGCAGGTCTATTTTTGTTAAACAAAAAATTTGCTCTAAACACATTCCTCTGTGTGGCAATCTACTCAGGTTTTATGGGACTTTTTAGCGCAGTAGATTTTCCGCAATACGTTGGTTCAAACTCTGAAAGCGGATATATGCTTCTCGCTTCATTAGCAGGTGGCGCAGGTTGCGGTATAAGCCTTGGTTTTATGTTGCGTATGAATATGTCTATGGGCGGAACTGACGTAATCGGAAAAATAATTTACAAATACAACCCTGCAACCGACGTTCAATGGTGGATATTTGCTTGCGACTGCGTTATCGTTTTGGCATCAGGCGGTCTTGGATTTATTGGTCTTGATATGTCGCAAGGCACGACTGCAATCGTAACAGCAATTATGTCGCCCGTCCTCTACTCTTTCATTTCTTTGGTTACAACCTCAGAAGTTGCCGACGTGCTTCAGTCAGGTATGCAATCGAACCGTGTGTTTACAATTATCTCTGCAAAACACGACGAAATAGCTGAAGAAATAGTCCATACCTTGCACCGTGGCGTAACAGTTACCGACAGCATTGGATACTATACTGGCAATCCACAAGTTGTTTTAAGTTGTGTTGTCAGCAAAAAACAAGTCAACACCGTAAAAGACATAATTGCTAAACTCGACACCAACGCCTTTATTTACATAACAAAAGCAAAAGAAGTCAACGGCAATGGTTTCCACCTCCCAACTTATGAATAAGCTTGAAACAATAACTTAGGTTTGTGTTTAATTGAATTTATGTTGTATTTAACAAATGCTTAGCTCAACCTAATTCATCTAAATAAATCAAATTAAAAGGAGCATCATTTTTGATGCTCCTTGTTTTTTTGTTTCGCTAATTTTTATTTCGATAATTTTTATTTTACCTTAAATTTCACAATCTAACGCTATGCTCTTTTCAGCAACTTCATGCATATGTTTCTTGACAACTCCGCAATGGTATGCGTCATTTTGATATGCATCAAGCTGTTGCATATTTTGGACAACTACTTCCAAAATTATGTCGAAACTTCTTTCACTTCGCAATACGTCAATTCCTACGTTAATTCCCAAAACTTGTGGAACTTTTCCTTCCATAGACATTAAAATATCTTTGGTTTGTTGCAACAACTCAGCAGTTGGAGTTTTAAGTTTGAAACACACAATATGTTTAATCATTATTTTCACCTCTATAATAGTATCGACCTTAACGCATAAGATTGTCAAGAACAAAAAAACATAAATTTGACAAGTAATAATCATTGACACAAAAGCAACAAATTGATATACTAATGAGGCTTTGACAAACCTTAAAGCATAATTACGCATAATAAACAAATGGAAGCGTATCGAAGCGGTCATAACGAGGCGGTCTTGAAAACCGTTTGCCTGCAAGGGCACGGGGGTTCGAATCCCTCCGCTTCCGCCAAACACAGCAATAATTTGCTGTGTTTTTCTTTTTTATAATTGTTTTTTGCCACTTTACACAAAATTTACAAAGTATTTACCTTACTTTGGTGGTTACCTTTTTTTTAGAGAGGTAACATTTAGGTGATAAAAAATTCAAATCAAAGGAGAATATGGCAAGTTGATGAAAAGAAAATTGATTATGGCTGTTAGCATTGCGGTTATTGCAGTATCAAGCCTTTTGAGTTTGACTGCTTGCAACGGCGCAAATTTTAATGTCAACAAAAATATTACAGTAGTTGCCCGAGAGGACGGAAGCGGAACAAAATCTGCTTTTATGGAAATACTAGGCTTAAAAGGCAAAACTGACGTTTCGGGAGTAATAATAGGAACAGGCACAGCTAGTGTACTTGCAGAAGTTAAAAGCAATCCACACGCAATAGCATATGAAAGTCTTGGCTACGTTACGTCTGATGTGAAAAAACTTAAAATTGATGGAATTGAAGCCTCAATCTCAAACATAAAATCAGGACAATACAAAATTGCACGGCCGTTAAACATAATTTACAAAGCCTCAACCATTTCAAGCGGAGTAAACAAAGCATTTTATGAGTTTTTAGGAAGCAAAACCGCGCAAAATATAATAACCAAAAACGCCTATGTATCTACAAAAGATGGCGCAAAAGATTATGTTGTCAAAACAGGTATTTCAGGCGAAATAAGTATATCTGGAAGCACATCGCTCCAACCGTTGATGATAAAACTTGCTGAAAAATTTGAATATCTGCAAGCTAACGTACACGTTACTGTGTCAGGCGGTGGCAGCGGAACAGGCTACAAAAACGCAAACGATGGAGTAAGCGATTTTGGAATGATTTCGGAAACTTTTGTTGGCGAAAAAGCCCCCAACTGTACCTACTATGAAGTAGCAAAAGACGGAATTGCGATAATTGTAAATTCAAAAAATACATTTGACAACATTTCGCTTCAAGACTTAAAAAATGTTTACAATCGTGACCAAGACATCGCAACAAAGATAACAACTTGGTCACAAATCAGCAAATAAGGTGAAGAAAATGAAATCACTTTATACTTTTATAAACGCAAGAGAAAAGATTATGAAAAGCATATTTTTACTATGCGCCCTTTTCTCTATTTTTGCATTGATTTCCATAACTGTATTTTTGTTTATAAGTGGCGCGCCGTTTATTGCAAAAGTTGGTTTTGGAAATTTTGTATTCGGCACAAACTGGGCTCCAATCGCATCAAGTCCGTCGTACGGAATATTTTCTATGATTATTGCGAGCCTTTACGTAACCGCAATCGCTGTAATACTTGGCGTTGGAGTCGGGTTATTTACGGCAATTTGTTTATACAAATTTTGCCCTAAAAAAATTGTTGCGCCTATACGTCATATGATAAATTTGTTGGCTGGCATTCCGTCAGTCATTTTTGGTTTGTTTGGTCTGACACTTATTGTGCCGTTTATAAGAGATTATATTTCACCAAACGGAGTCGGTTACGGCGTTATGTCAACAAGTATTGTTCTTGCAATTATGATATTGCCAACAATCGTAAGCGTAAGCCTTGACGCTATGACAAGCGTAACAGAAACCTATTATGAAGGCGCGTTGGCGTTGGGCGCAACAAAGGAACAGGCTACGTTCAAAGTTTTGTTGCCTGCTGCAAAAAGCGGAATTATAGCTGGCGTGGTACTTGCAATAGGTCGTGCAATAGGCGAAACTATGGCGGTAATTATGATTATTGGCGGCAGCCCTGAAATGCCAAATTCGCTATTTCAAAGCGTAAGAACTATGACTGCAAACATTGCAATGGGCGCAACAGAGCTTTCAGGCGACGCTCAATCTGCACTTATTGCAACAGGTGTTGTGCTGTTTGTATTTACTTTGCTTTTGAACATAAGTTTTTCCGTATTAAAAGGTACTTCAGAAAGAAAAGAAAAAAAGGAGTCTAAGAATGCAAAAGCTAAATAGACATAAAACGCAAGTGGCATTTTACAAATCGTTGAAAGGTTTGTCTTGGATATCCACCCTTTTGGCTTTGACTGCACTTACTGCGGTCGTAATTTATATTTTAGCAAACGGCGTAACAAAACTTAATGGACAACTTTTGTTTGGCAAATACGGTAAATATCCTTCAATTCTGCCTGCTTTTGTGGGAACGCTTGAACTTGTTTTTATTGCGACAGCCGTCGCCATACCAATTGGAATTTCCTGCGCGATATTTCTTGTAGAATACACAAACAACAAAGGCAAACTTGTCAAATGCATACGCGTTGCCACCGAAACACTTGCTGGCATACCAAGCATTGTTTACGGCTTGTTTGGATATTTAGTTTTTGTTGTTGCATTAAAGTGGGGCTACTCGCTTATCGGCGGAGGATTGACACTTGCAATTATGATTTTGCCAGTTATTGTGCGTTCAACTGAGGAAAGTTTGCTTGCCGTTCCAAGCGGTTTCAGAGAAGGCGCATACGCGCTTGGAACAAGCAAAGTACGAACAATTTTCAAAGTTGTTTTGCCAAGCGCAAGCGGAGGCATTATAACTGCAATCATTCTTGCAATAGGACGAGTTGTAAGCGAAAGCGCAGTGCTAATTTTAACAATTGGAATGGTAGTAAACAAAATGCCCGAAAGTTTGATGTCACCAGGAACAAGTTTGGCACTTGACGTCTATTATTTTGGCAGTCACGGCTACCCTGACGAGGCGGCGGCTACCGCAGTAGTTTTGTTGCTGTTTGTTATTGCGCTAAACTTGCTTGCGGGTATACTTGGCAAAATTCTTAAAAAAGGGACAGGAGGAAAATGATGATTTCATTCTCAGAAAAATTTAACATATCAGTCAAAAACTGCAACTTATACTACAAAGATTTCCACGCACTAAAAAACGTCAATATGGAAATTGAAGAAAAAGAAGTTACCGCATTGATAGGACCGTCTGGTTGCGGAAAATCTACATTTTTGAAATCGCTTAACCGTATGAATGATTTAATTGACGGTTGCAAAATTACTGGCGAATTCAAAATTGGAGATACAGACATTTATGCAAAGGGTACAGACATAAACATATTAAGAAAAAACGTTGGAATGGTGTTTCAAAAGCCAAATCCGTTTCCTATGAGCATTTATGATAATATAGCTTTTGCTCCCCGTACGTTTGGAATTAAAAAGAAGTCGGAGCTTGACAACATTGTTGAACAAAGCCTAATCAAAGCGAGCATTTGGGATGAAGTAAAAGACAGGTTGAAAAAAAATGCGCTGGGGTTATCTGGTGGACAGCAACAAAGGCTTTGCATTGCGCGTTCACTTGCTGCAAACCCAAAAATTTTGCTTATGGACGAACCTACAAGCGCGCTTGACCCAATTTCAACGGGCAAAATTGAGGAATTGATTGATGTACTTGTTGAGGAATACACTATTGTGATTGTTACGCACAATATGCAACAAGCAACAAGAATTTCGGATAAAACTGCGTTCTTTTTGCTTGGTGAAGTCGTTGAATTTGGAAAAACGGAAGACCTGTTTGTAAACCCGCAGGATAAACGAACAGAAAACTATATTACGGGTAGATTCGGTTAATAAATATTGTAAAAATTCAATATAAGGAGTATGATTATGTCAATAAGAAACAAATATGAAACAGAACTAAAAAAGATACACGAAAAACTTGTTGCAATGTTAAGACAAGTTGAAGCGGCGATTGAAACGTCAATCAAAACTTTGGAACTACGCGACAAAGCTCTGGCTATTGAAACATTTGACAAAGAAAAGGATATTGACCGCTTAGAGAGAGATATTGAACAAGATTGCTTGAAACTTCTGCTTATGGAACACCCCGTTGCAAGCGATTTCAGAGAGGTATCCGCTGCTCTCAAAATGATTACTGATTTGGAAAGAATTGGCGACCAGTCACGTGACATTGCCGAACTAGCTTTGCAATTCGGCGATGAGGCGTATATAAAGAAATTGGAGCATATCCCGATGATGGCAGAAATTGCCATATCTATGGTGAAAGACAGCGTGCATGCTTATATAAACCGCGACTTAAAATTGGCGTCAGCATTAGACAAGCGCGATGACAGCGTCGATTTACTGTTTGAAACAGTAAAAAAAGACTTGATAGATTTGATAAAACTTGACACTTCAAACGCTGACCAAGCAATACTGCTTATGATGGTGGCGAAGTATATTGAACGCATAGCCGACCACGCCGTGAACATTGGCGAGTGGGTTGAATATTCTATCACAGGCAAACATAACTTGGAGAAAAAATGAAAAAGTTGATTTTCGCAGTTGAAGACGACGAAGCCATACGTGAACTCTACACCTATACTGTTGAGGGCGCAGGTTTTGACATTGAGTGCTTTGAAGACGGTTCAACAATGTTCAACCGCCTCACGGAACTTATCCCCGATTTGTTTATTCTTGATGTTATGTTGGACGGTATGAGCGGATACGAAATTTTAAGCAAACTTAAAAGCGAGTGCAAACTTTATGATATACCTGTCATTATGGTATCGGCAAAGGGAGAGGAATTAAGCAAAGTTAAGGGACTAAATTTAGGCGCAGACGACTATATTTCTAAACCTTTTGGAGTTTTGGAACTTATTGCAAGAATAAACGCTACTTTACGCAAATCTACAAGGACTTCAAAGTCAACTCAGTTTAACGACGTAAGCATTGACGACAGCGTACATAAAGTCACAATAAACGGCAACGACTGCCCTTGCACTTTGAAAGAATACAATTTGTTGAAACTTCTCGTTGAAAACTCGCAATCGGTTGTAACCCGAAACGAAATTTTGAACAAGATTTGGGACACGGAGTTCTTTGGTGAAACAAGAACCTTGGATATGCACATTAAGTCCTTAAGAAAAATTCTCGCAGATAACCATAGCACAAGTGTAATTGAAACCCTCCGTGGTGTTGGGTTTATGTTAAAATGAAAAAACGGCTGGTATTTTATATTTCAATTATAGTTACCCTTTCATTGTTTTTAATGTTTGGGTTGGGTTTACTTGTTACAAAAAGCATCAACAATGAGATGACAAGCAAAAATTTGATTGAAATTACACAAATATACGCAAGCATATATAACGGTGACAACAGCGTCATAAAAGAAATCGACACCGACATACGCGTAACCGTAATTTCGTCAAGCGGGATTGTTGTTATGGACACCTCAAAAATTGACGTGTCAACGCTTGAAAATCACCTACAACGAGAAGAAGTTCAGTCCGCATTAAAAAACCAACCAAAGACAGTAAGCAGATTTAGTGAAACTCTTGGTCGCAATATGATGTATTACGCTGAAAAAGTTGAAGTTGGCAGCGATTATTTTTTTATCCGTACAGCTACACCAACTGAAAGCGTTTCGGCATATCTTGTAAAAACCATTCCTTTAACTCTGCTTATCCTCTTTTGTGTGCTATGCTTGTCAATTTTGTTCAGCATTTTAATTTGCGACAGGTTCGTAAAACCGTACGCAAAGGTAAAAGACAGCCTTCAAGCCATCAACAACGGCACGTACACCAAAATTATGCCTGTTGCAAACTATCCAGAAGTCAATGAAGTGCTTTCAGAGATAAACGATATAGCTGAAAAAATCAACTCCAACCTTGACGAAACAAACGAAGAAAAAACCAAGTTGGACTACATAATAAGCAACATAAATGACGGAATTATAGCCATAGACAGCGAAAAGAGAATACGCATCATCAACAAAAAAGCAAGCGAAATTTTTGGAGCAACCACAAACTTGATTGGCGCAAGCATTGAAAGTCTGACTGCGAATGCGCAACTTATATCAACTTTTGTCGAATGCGTTGACGCTCACAAAAATAGCGTGTTTGAACTCAACGTAGAAAAATCTGTTTATCTTGTCACGGTAAAACGTCTTAGCAGTTGGAAGCAAGAAAACGACTTTTTGGCTGTTGCGATTTTATCTGACATAACCGAAAGCAAAAACGGTGAGAAATTGCGTGGAGAATTTTTTGCCAACGCCTCGCACGAGCTTAAAACTCCACTTACAGCAATCAAGGGTTTCAATGAACTTGTAGAGCTTTCAAACACCGATAAAAATCTTGAAAAACCTATCGCGCAAATTAGCAAAGAAGCTGACAGAATGCTTGCATTGATTGAAGATATGCTCAAACTTAGCAGATTGGAAACATCTCAAAAAGTTGAATTGATAAGCGTATCTTTGCGCTCAGTAACAGAAGAAGTATTCGACAGCCTTGCCCCCTTGATTAAAAATAAAAAACTTACTGTTAATGTTGACGGAGAAGCTGAAATTCAAGCCCAACAACAACATATATACGAACTTGTTAAAAATCTTGCTGAAAACGCTGTAAAATACAACGTTGACAATGGAAAAGTAAACGTAAAGATTGAAAATAACGAAAAAGCCGTTTCCTATGAAATATCAGACACAGGTATAGGCATTGGAAGCAAATATCAATCAAGAATTTTTGAAAGATTTTACCGCGTCGAAAAATCTCGAAGCAGAGCAACAGGCGGAACAGGTTTAGGACTTTCTATTGTAAAACACGTATGTTTGCTTTATAATGCAGAAATAAAACTTAACAGCAAAATTGGTGTTGGAACAACTATAACCGTTACGTTTCCAAAATAAGCAAAACCTAAATAACCTTAATTTTTAATGCTTTTTTTTGCAAAAAAGCTATTGAGTATTCTCTAAAATTCAAAGAGTTTTCAAAAAAATACAACTGAAAACGCTGTAAATTAACTAAATAAGGACAAAGTCTAAATATTTCAACGTTTTCAAAATGCTTTTTTTATAAATTCTAGACATAAGCAACCTGCCCAATATTAAATAATTATTAAATTTTTGCGCTTTACATAAAAATAATTGTTTCTTAAAACATATATTGATAGAATATACAAAACATTGTGAGGTACTTATGAAAAAAATAGCCCTTATATTTTCAATTATATTCGTTATGCTTGCCATTTTGGTTGGTTGCAACAATGATGCAGGCAATATTGCCCCTGACAAGACAACTGAAACGACAAAAAATTTGGAAAATGAAATTGCAAAAGTTACGCTTTCAATTCCTAACATTTCAAATATAACTGTTGACGAAGTTTCCACTTCTAATATTGTTTCAAGCGGATTTAACACGGAAAAGTATGAAATTATCATTACTGAGGTGAGCAAAAGCAACAATTTTGTTGTTTCTTATAAACTGAAAGTCAAAGACGGTGTTGAGTTTTCAAAAACTTTACAAAAAACTTTTGAAGGTTTTAAGGTTGTAATACACGATCAAACCCAAACAAATCTGGATAATGCCGTGGATAATTTGAGCTTAAGCTATCTTAATGAAGCCACCATAACTGTCATAAACGCAAAAGCGCAAAACGTCAACGCAAGCAATTACGACACAACGCTTTACAAATTTGGAATTGAAAACTTCGTTATTGGAAAAGATAGCGTAAGTTTTAATTACAAATTAGCGTTGCTTGACGACTCAAAAGTTTCAAAAACAAAGACTAAAACTTTCTCAAATTTTGTTCCGTTGTCAAGACAAGGCGTTTGGGAAAACTTGTCTGTTGATGCATTCCCTATCGTTATTCAGCTTTTAGCTTTGGATTACAGCGTCTATCCATCGGAAAATGAAACTAAAATCAAAAATATTAACAACGACAAAGTTGCTCTTACTGTTACAATCAAGTCATACGACGACGAAACAGGAGTTATGGCATTAAACTTAAACGGTTCACTCTATGGCTACAACTTGCAAAATCAGGTGATAAACGTAAATGGTTTTTCTAAAAAAGAATTATATAGGACTATGTCCAGTTTTGAGTTTGACTTTTCAGAACTTATTGACAAAAAAATTACGCTTGACAACATAAGCGCACAATCAAACGACGCTATGTTGACATACTTCAATCCAATTTCAATTGCAACCGAAACTAACAAAAATCTCCATACTCAAAATAATACAGAAAAATATCAGTTTGTTTTTGAAGTTGTAAGCGTTAACAAAATCAACAACAAAGCAAACGTTGCAGTTACAGTCAAAACAAACAACACCTTCAAATTTGCAGACGGAGTTAAAACCGCAAACAACTTTGAGTTGTTCCAAAGAACTCAGTATTCCCTATCATTTTACACAGAAACAGACACTCTGAATTATCTCACAAAATACGTTACGCTAAACGCAGATGATTATTCAGCGTCAGTTGCTTCTTTCTATCTTGCGGAATTTAACTTCAACGCAAATAATATTGCAACGGCATTCGCTTCGCTTGGAGCTACCGCAATCGATTATTTTGGTGATGAAATAGTTTATATAAATACGTACAGCGTTAATGCAGATGACATAAACGGAAATTTACACGTTAATTACATTTTGAAGCATAAAGAAACCGAGTCACAGCCATACACATTTACTGTCAACGGCTTCAAAAAAATTGACAAAGCATTGTTAGCGTCAAAGTTTAGCGCGTTAAGTGGCACAAAATACAACGTCGCAGAAACAGGAAGTGCAGAAAAGGCGAAAGTTTTCAAACAATTTATAGCAAGTTACAATAATTCTGTTACTCTTGACCCGACGCTTGCAAGCGACTACGTAAATATTACAAATTTGTCAACAACGTTGTATTCCTCAGTTTTTGAAAGTTACTTTATATTGCTTAACCACGACACTCAAACTTTTTATTCAGATATGGCAAACATAAACAAAAAAGGTCAAATTTTATATGAAAACCAACCTATCGAGTCAATGATGAACACCTCAAACCATACCTTTGGAAGCGACCATATTTTATTCAAAGGCATATCAGTTGAACGCGGAAACGTGTCTATTTATAAAATTGCAGACAACGATTACACTGCAAAGGTTGAGTTGAAAATATCCATTCAGTTGTTCAATTCGGGAGACTATGCAAGCGATGCAAGCCAACAAATTGAAATTGTTGTGCCGTTCTTTGTAACAAAAATAACTTACACCGCATAAAAACTAACGCTGATAATTATTCAATGATAATTATGCCCTCAACTTAACGTAAAATTAGTTGAGGGCATAATGTTTTATTCAATATTCTTGACAGTCTAAAGTTTTAGATATATATTTAACTTAGCAATCTCAATCGATGTAATTACGGAGAGTAAGACGGCGGTAAATAAATTTATATAATAATTTTTTTGCTACCACATCGTTTGGTAGCATTTTTTATACACTTGGAGGCAAAATGAAAAGAATTGGTGTTATTGGAATTGTTGTAACAGGCGATAAATCTGTAACAATAGAAATGCAAAAATTATTATCGGAATTTGGCGACATAATTATAGGACGAATGGGCATTCCACACGGTGAAACAGCGGCAATAAGTTTGATTGTTGAAGGTTCTACTGAAAGAATTTCCGCCCTTACAGGCAGACTTGGAAAGTTCCCTGAACTCAAAGTTAAATCTGCCCTCACAAGTTTTGAAATTGAATAAAAGGAGTTTACTATGAAGAAAAAATTTGTTTTAAGCTTGTTTATCATTGCATTATGTATAGTTAGTCTTTTCGCTTTTGTTGCTTGTAACAATAACAAAGTAACAACCTACAAAATTGCGGTTCCAGATGGCGCGCCCGCTCTTGCAGTTACGTCCCTTGTCAAAAACGGTTTGTCACTTGGGGAAAATGAGGCTATGCAATTAGACATTGTCAACGCAAGCACAATTGCAAATGAAGTTCAAGGCAAAAAATGTGACGTTGCAATTATGCCTACAAACGCAGCATACGGACTCTATGTCAAATCTACGCAAGCTGGTGATACCAACCCGTATATTATGGTTGGAACAGCAACTTACGGCAATCTTTTTATAGTTGGAAAAACTGACGTTTCAGATTTCTCTAACTTAAAAGGTAAAATCATTTACAGCATAGGACAAAACGCAGTTCCTCACTTTGTGTTAAAAACTATTGCCGAGTCAAAAGGTATAGTATTCAATGTAATTACCGATACTGCTCAAAAAGACGCAGAAAAACTTAACGTAATGTTTGTTGGAGATGGCACAGCAGTAATTGGCGCACTTCAATCTGCCGCTGACGCCTACGGAGTTTTAGGCGAACCAGCAGTAACCATTGGAACAACAAAAATTGGAACAACAAAAAAAGGTTTGAAAAATTACTTTGATATGCAAGAATTATATCAAGCAGCAACTTCATCAACAACTTATGGTTATCCTCAAGCTGTTGTAATTGCAAAAAAATCTTTTGTGCAAAACAATGAACAAATTGTAAAAGCTATTCTCAAGACAATAAAAGAAGGCGAAACTTGGCTTGCAAAAGCTGAAAATCAACAGCAAGTAACTTCTATTTTGACATCGAATTCTTTTGGTACAAAGTCTGCAACTACATTTCCAGCATCGTCCATTGCTAAATGCAATGTAAAAATTTTGGCTGTTGCAAATGCAAAAACGGACTGCGAAACTTTGTTGAAAAAATGCTTTAACACCGCAACAATAAATCAAGGTTTTTTCTCTGAATTAAGTATTTAATATGAATGTAAAAACTAAGAAAATTATATCTAACATATTTTATCCTCTGTTTGCGTTAGGGATATTGCTCGCGATTTGGGCGGTTATATCGGCAGTTGAAAAAAAGCCTTTGGTTTTGCCACAGCTTGACATTGTGTTTCTTGAGCTTTTTTCAAAACTGTCAACCGCTCAATTTTGGACATCGGTTGGATGGACGCTGTTGACAACTTTGGAAGCGTTTTCACTTTCAGTCATATTTGCGTTTGTTTTTGCAATTATCGGAACTGCCTTTGAACCCTTTCACAAGGTTATATCACCTATATGCACCGTCTTGCGAGCTACGCCAACGATGGCAGTTATTTTGCTTTCCGTGCTTTGGATTGACAACAAAGACTGCCCTCTCTTTATCGGCTTTTTGATTGCCTTTCCGCTGCTATATTCTTTGTTTAGGCAAGCGTTTATATCTGTGGATAAAGACATTTTGGAAATGGCGAAAGTTTACAAAATTTCAAAGCCACAACAGCTTCAAAGTATATATATTCCATCTGTTTTGCCTAGCGTGCTAAATAGTATGCAAAGCGCAATATCATTGACGGTTAAAGTTGTAATTGCAGCGGAAGTTATTGCATACGCAAACGACACAATAGGCTTTCAAATGATTATGGACAAAATAAGTTTTGAAGTACCATCTTTGTTGGCGTGGACTTTGACCGCTATAATTTTAAGTTTTATACTTGAAATGTTGGTTGGGTTTTTCAAATGGTTGGCGGAGGTGAAATATGGATATAGAGTTTAGAAATTTTGGTGTCACTTACAAAGATAAAACGGTTTTTGAAAACTTCAATATAAAAATTGAAAGCAACAAAATTACTTGCATTTTAGGTGACAGCGGCGTAGGAAAAACGACTTTGTTGCGAGGAATAAGCAATTCAATTTCACACACAGGGGAAATTATCAAAGCTGACGGAGACGTTTCATTCATCTTTCAAGACAACAGACTTGCGCCTTATATATCGGTTGAAAAAAACTTGGAACTTGTTTTGAAAACAAAAATTAAGGATAAAAGAGAACGAAAAAAAATTGTTGATGACGCTCTAAAATCTGTTGAACTTCAAAACGAGGCAAAAAGTTTCCCGAAACAGTTGAGTGGTGGTATGGCAAGTCGAGTTGCTATTGCAAGAGGTTTTATTTTTCCATCTAAAATTATGCTTATGGACGAAAGTTTCAAAGGCTTAGACCCTGCCCTAAAATCAAGATTGATAAAAGTATTTTTAAGCTTGTATAACCAAAAGCCAAAAACAATAATTATGGTTACGCACTCAATAGATGAAGCACTTTTGCTTGCTGACAACGTGATTGTTATAAAAGGAAGTCCTGCTGAAATTGTGTTAAGCGAGCAAATTTCGACTTTGCAAGCTGAAAGAAACTTGACAGATGAAAGTTTAGACGTTGTCCGAAAAAAACTTCTAAAAGCTCTAATCTAAACATTTTTTTCACATTACAAACATAAAAAAGCATATTAAACTTTTGATTTTAATATGCTTTTTAATTTTCAGTCGTTTGATGAATATAAATTATTGAATTCTATCACATATTCTGTTCTGTAATATGCTAGGTTTTGCTAAATTTTGTGCTTAGTTAAATATTGTTTTTGAAATTTTTACCCATAATTTCTCTGGTGTTTGTTGTAAAAACAAAAGCATCGGGGTCGTTTTCTTGTATTAGACGCTTGAAAGTTGGAATTTTTGCTTTGTGAACGACACAAATAAGCATTTTACTTTTTTCTTCAAAATATGCGCCTTTGCTTTCCAAAACAGTAATTCCGTATTCGCTATCTTTTAAGATTGCCTCACAAATCTCTTGGTCTTTCTTTGTTACAATCTCAAACTTTACAGCGGAATTTATGCCGTTTAATATGTAATCAACACTCTTAGAACTTATCGCGCTTTGAATAATTGAACATACCAACAAAATAATAAGTTCGTTGACAACCATATTGCCTTTGACTAAAAACATAATTGAACCTATAAGCATAATTATGACGTTCAAAATAAGCAAAAGTTGCGAGATTTTAAGGTTTTTGAATTTCTTTTTCAGCAGCATACTTATGACTTCTGTGCCACCCGAACTTGCGTTTGCGTTCAACATAAGTCCCATACCCAAACCGCATAAAAAACCAGATACGATAGCGGCAATCAAAGGCTGAGCTACGTTAAAAAATTTGTACAAATTGACTTGTGAAAACAATTCCATAAATCCGCTTATCAACAATATGCACAAAACCGTGCGTATTGTAAAACGCTTTTCAAGCATAAAAAACGCAACCAACAAAATTGGCACGTTTAGAATTATGATTGTATATTGCGCGGGAAAATTGAATAACGTTTCTACCACCGATGCAATACCTGTAATTCCACCAGGAATAAGTTTTGCTGGAATAAGAAACATATACGCCGATATGGCAAATATAAAAGAACCTACCAACAGCGACAGGTAGGACAAAAATATTTTTGTTTGTTTTGACAATCGTTTTCTTTTCATATAAATTCTCTATATTTTTGTTATCCTCATATTGCCATAAGGTAATATATAAGTCAATGGCAAATGACA
>CAZQGE010000021.1:19966-22717 GCA_964592815.1 uncultured Bacteroidaceae bacterium
TGAATACTACATAATCTTTTATATTTTAATCTTTGATTTACACCCTAAAACTTTATGTAAAAAGTTAACTTAATCGCTTTGATAGATTTTGTTTAATTATATAAAAAAAGTTCGGTTAATAAACAAATAATACCGAACTTATCTTATTTAGTTTAGCAAAAATCAAAGTTCTATTCTTGAACTTAATGCCCTTGAAAGCGTGCTTTCATCCGCATATTCAATTACGCTGCCTTCAGGCAACCCTCTTGCAATTCTTGTAACTTTTATTCCAAACGGTTTGATAAGTTTTGCAATATACATTGCAGTTGCCTCTCCTTCTACGTCAGGGTTTGTTGCCAAAATTACCTCTTCAACCCCGTCCAAACGTGAAAGCAATTCTTTTATGCGTATATCGTCAGGCCCTTTGTGCTCCATTGGCGAAATAACGCCTTGCAACACGTGATAAACACCCTTGAAATCTTTGACTTTTTCAAGCGCAGTTATGTCACGCGGTTCTTTGACAACACAAATTGTTGTTGGTTTTCGCGTGGCACAAATTTCACACACTTCACCATCGGTAAAATTTCCGCAAACTTTGCAAAAATGCACGTTCTTTTTTACACTCTTTATGGCGTCAATCAAGTTGTCAACGTCTTCATTTGAAGAATTGAGAATGCTGTATGCATACCTCGCCGCGGTTTTTTCACCAACAGAAGGCAATTTGCATAATTCACCAATAAGTCTAGCCAAAGGTTCAACGTATTTCATAATCAGAAAAGTCCATTTCCTCCAAGAGGTCCCATAACTTCTTTTGAAAGTTCGTCGGCATTTTTCATTGCATCGTTGAGCGCAGCCAAAACCATATCCTCTAACATTTCAACATCATCGGGGTCAACTGCTTCTGGTTTAATGCTTATAGAAACGGGTGTTTTGTTTGCAAGCAACGTAATTTCAACCATACCACCTGCTGCGCTGCCTGTAACCTCTGTTTCGGCAAGTTCTTCTTGCGCTTGTTGCAATTTCTTTTGCATTTGTTGCGCCTGTTTCATAAGTTGTTGCATATTGCCACCGCCTGGAAATCCGCCAAAGCCCATAATCTTAAATTCTCCTTTATTTCTCTATAATATTATTGTTTTAACCTTTTTGTGAACGCAGAGTTCATCTTTTTGTAAATTAGATGTATTTTCAAACAAAATTTATACTTGTATTTACACTTATATTCATACTCATATCTATATTCTTACTTTATTTCCAACTTATTCCCAAACATACTCTTTATGAATGGCAACGCCTTGTCGTCATCAAGTTTGACAACTTCCTCAAAACAGAGTTTCAAGTCTGAAAGTGGTGTAAAAATTTCATTTATAACGTCGCGGTTATTTTTTTCTGTCAACAAAGTCAAAGTTGCTCTTGTTGGAACTTTGACAATAAAACTGTTTTTGTCCTCAAACACTTCGGCTTCCATAGCTGCAAAAGACAAAAATTGATAGCCTTTTGTCTGCAACTCGGACGCTACCTGCTTCCATATCTGCCTCGCATCCGACGGTTTTGCAGATACTTTATTAAAATTTCCTTTTTGAAGACTTGCTAGCTTTGCTTCTAGCAACGCAACTTTTTTTTCAAGGTCTTGCACGCTTGTATTATATTTTTCACCCGAACAAGCCACAACAATTTTTGCTTCAAGCAAAATTCTGTGCTGTGAGCTATACCTCAATTCGCCTTCCAAACTGCTCATAAGCTGAAGAATTTCAAGCAAGCGTTTTGTTTCAAACTTATCTGCAACCTCTTTAATTTTTGCAAAAGTATTTTCAGGTAACGCCAAAAGTTCTTTTGCTGCCGCACAGTTTTTGATATACAACGCATTTCTGAAAAAGTTTGCTAAATCTGAGGCAAGAATAGGAATACTTTTGCCCAAATCACACATAGAGGAAACCCCTTCCAAGGCATTTGATATGTCGCCGTCAGCTATTGAAAATGCAATATTTGCAAGTTTTTCGGGGTCTGATGCTCCCAAAATTTCAAGCACGCCTTGATAGGTTATGTTTCCGTTGCAATAGCTTACGCACATATCGGCAATAGACAGCGCATCGCGCACGCTTCCGTTTCCAGCCGCTGCAATAAGTTCTACCGCTTGGGTTTCATATTTAACTTTTATATCGTCAAAAATAAATCTTATACGTTTTGAAATTACTGAATTTGGAACAAGTCTAAAATCAAAACGCAAGCACCTCGACAAAATTGTCGCAGGAATTTGATGAATTTCTGTGGTTGCCAAAATAAAAATTGCGTGAGATGGTGGCTCTTCCAAAGTCTTCAATAAAGCGTTATGCGCACTTTTTGAAAGCATATGAAATTCGTCAATGATATAAACCTTATACCGTCCAACTGTCGGCGGAAAATTGATTTTGTCTGTCAGTTCTCTTATTTGCTCAACTGAGTTGTTAGATGCAGCATCAATTTCTAAAATATCAAAATTGTTGTTGAAAGCAAGTTCTTTACAAACAGAACATTTTCCACAAGGTGAACCATCAACGGGATTAAGGCAGTTGACAGCACGTGCAAAAATCTTTGCAACAGACGTTTTACCCGTACCCCTTGTGCCTGTAAACACATAAGCGTGACCAATATTATCGTTTGCAATTTGATTTTTGAGCGTTCTTACAATGTGGTCCTGACCAATGACGTTTTCAAAGGTATCGGGACGATATTTTCTGTATAGTGAAGTATAAGCCATAGAGAATATTATATATTATTCAGCTGAAATTGGCAAGT
>CAZQGE010000022.1:0-22323 GCA_964592815.1 uncultured Bacteroidaceae bacterium
CTGTTTGTTATTTTTGTATCTGTTGTTATAATTGAGATATGCAAACGATATTTTTACCAGAAAACAAAACTTTTGATATTGGTCAAACGCTAAATTGCGGTCAGGTTTTTAGATTTCACAAAATTGAAAATGGTTATAAAGTGTATTCACTCAACAAATGCGCTGAAATTGTTGATGTAGAAAACGGTTGTTTGCTTTGTTCTGATGATTGCAATTATTTTTTTAATTATTTAGATTTTGATACCGACTACGAAAAAATTCAGAAACAATGTAATGACGGCGGTTTTGTTTCGTCTGCAATCGAGTTTGGACGAGGAATACACATTTTGAAACAGGACATAACTGAGACAATCATTTCATTTATTATTTCGCAAAATAATCATATACCAAGAATTAAAATGATTATTGAGAGGATATGTCAAAAACTTGGTCAAGAGATGAATGGATATTTTGCATTTCCTACTTTGGAAAAATTGGCGGGCGCAGGCGAACAGTTTTATTCTGAAATTGGTGCGGGGTACAGGGCAGCTTATTTGGATAGAGTTTCAAAATATCTTTTGGACGTTGACTTGGAAGAATGGAAGAAACTTGATACAAGCGCGCTTAGAGCAAAACTCATGGCGTTATACGGCGTTGGTAGGAAAGTGGCTGACTGCATTTTGCTTTTTGGGTTTAATCGCTTTGACGTATTTCCCGTTGATACTTGGATATTGAAAGTTTTTGAAAATGAATATCAAGGTTTTCAAGCGGAAGCACTAAGCAAACTTTTGGTCAAAAAATACGGCGAATACTCAGGATTTGTGCAACAATGGTTGTTTTTTTGCAAAAGAGAGGCAAAAAATGTCGATTGAAACAAAAAAAGCCTAGACAAAATGGATATTTTATTATAAAATAACTGTTATGAGTAACACTTTAATTTTGTCACTTTTGGCAAGGTAAGGAGAGATTATGGCAACAATGAAGAAATATGTTGTTCTGGCTGATATTGAAAGCGTTAGAGTTCCATTCAGCGTTTTTGCTGCGGCTTTGGAAGAATTATCTAAAATCGGCGAAATAGCTGGTTGCAAGTTTTACGGTTATTCTGCAAAACGTACAAAAGATTATGGTGAGTTTATTCAAGAGAATAGCTATGATGCGCTGTCTGCTTTGCCTAAAAAAAGAAAAGGCAAACTTGATTTAAGACAAGTTATAGACGCTGCACGTTTGGCACAATTTCCAAACATTGACGGTTTTTTCTTGATTTACGGAAACGGAGATATTACTCCACTTATCGCTTATTTGAAGGCGTATGGCAAAGATGTTGTTGCTGGCGTAATTGAACCTGACAAAAACTCTGTTCTTTGCAACAAGGTTATTATGTTGGACGCTAACTCCTCAATAGAAAAGGTGTTGGAAAGTGGCTACAAAAAAGTTGGAACTGTTTCTGCTCCTGTTGCTAAAAAAGTTGCAAAATCTTCTGCTCCTAAAGCAGAAAAGGTAGCTCCTATTGTTGCTCCTGTTGTAGAAGAAGCAAAATCTAATGAACAAAATGATGAACTAGCTGCACTACTAGAAAAATTTAGTCAAGTTATTAACGATAACAAGGACTGATTTGGTGTTATTAAAATTATAAATTTTTTAATGCACCTACTTCAAGTTGGTGCATTAAACATATAAGAGGTATTTATGGCTAAACTTACATTTGAAAAAGAGCTTTGCAAAGGTTGCGGTCTTTGTGTTGATGCTTGCCCAAAACATATTTTGGCAGTTTCTAAAACAAACAGCAACAGCAAGGGTTACTTTGTTGTGGAATTGCTTTCGCCTGAAAGCTGTATCGGTTGCGCATTTTGCGCCACAATGTGCCCTGACTGTGTTATAAAAGTGGAGAAATAACTATGGCAGAAAGAAAACTTATGAAAGGTAATGAAGCTATTGCAGAAGCAGCTATCCGAGGTGGTTGCCGTTTCTTTGCAGGCTATCCGATTACTCCCCAAAATGAAATCCCCGAATATCTTAGTTGGAGACTCCACGAGGTGGGTGGTCAATTTGTTCAAGCGGAAAGTGAAGTGTCCGCAATCAATATGATTTTTGGCGCAGGCGGTGCTGGTGGCAGAGCTATGACAAGTTCTTCAAGCCCTGGTTTCAGCTTGAAACAAGAAGGAATAAGCTACATTTGTGGCGCGGAAATTCCTTGCGTACTTATCAATATGGTTAGAAGCGGACCTGGTTTGGGCGGCATTCAACCTGCACAAGGCGACTATTTCCAAGCAACTAAAGGTGGCGGTCACGGCGATTATAGAATGTTGGTTTATGGACCAAGCACAGTTCAAGAATGCGTTGATTTGGTTTACGACTCTTTTGACAAGGCAGAAAAATATCGTTTGCCCGTTATGATTTTGGGCGACGCTATGTTAGGTCAAATTATGGAAGCTATCAATCTTCCTGAAATGAAAGATATGTCGAAAGCTCCAAAAAAAGAGTGGGCAACCGACGGCTCTGGCTTTGGAAAATCACGCAGAATTATCAATTCACTCTATATTGTTCCTGATGAGCTTGAAGAAATGAATCATAAACTTCAATGCGTTTATGACCAAATGTGCGCAAATGAAGTGAAGTATGAAGAATATAAAACCGAAGATGCGGAAATTATTCTTACTGCTTACGGCACGGTTGCTAGAATTGCAAAAAGCGCAGTTGATAGTATGAGAGAACAAGGGTTGAAAGTTGGACTTATTCGTCCTATTACGCTTTATCCATTCCCAACGGCACCTTTTGAAAAGGCTGCAACTTCTCAAAACGTTAAAGAAATTATAACCATCGAGCTTTCTATGGGACAATATATCGAAGACGTCAAACTTGCGGTTGAGGGTAGAAAGCCCGTCAAATTCTTTGGTCGCTCGGGCGGTAACGTAATGTCACCCGAAGACATTGTTGAATTTGTTACTAAGGAGGCTTAATATGAGCGTAGTTTTTGAAAAACCTTCATTTTTGACTGATACTCCTTTGCACTATTGCCCAGGTTGCACTCACGGTATTGCACACCGCTTGGTGGCAGAGGCTTTGGACGAACTTAAACTTCAAGGTAGAGTTGTTGGCGTTGCGCCAGTTGGATGCGCTGTTTTTGCTTACAATTACTTTAATTGTGACATGCAAGAAGCTGCTCACGGCAGAGCTCCTGCAGTTGCAACTGGTATCAAGAGAGTTAACCCCAACAACATCGTTTTTGCTTATCAAGGCGACGGCGACTTGGCATCAATCGGTATGGCAGAAATTGTTCATGCTGCGGCTCGTGGTGAAAATATCACGGTTATCTTTATCAACAATGCAATTTATGGTATGACAGGCGGACAAATGGCTCCTACAACTTTGCTCGGACAAAAGGCCACAACTTGCGTTTATGGTCGTGACGCTAAACTTAACGGAAACCCAATTAAAGTTAGTGAATTGCTTGCAACTTTGGACGGCCCAAGTTTTATTGCACGTTGCTCTTTGGCTGACGTTAAAGGCGTTAAAGATGCAAAAAAAGCTATTTTGAAAGCGTTTACAAATCAAGTTGAAGGCAAAGGTTTCTCTTTTGTTGAATTGTTGTCCACTTGCCCAACAAACTGGCATATGAGTCCGCAAAAATCACTTGAATACGTCAAGAACGAAATGCAGGCTAAATATCCTTTGGGCGTGTTTAAGGAGGTCTAATATGCAAAAAATTATTGTTGCAGGTTTCGGTGGTCAAGGCGTGCTGTCTTTGGGACAGTTGCTTGCATACGCAGCTATGTATGAAAATAAAGCGGCAACTTGGTTGCCAGCTTACGGCCCTGAAATGAGAGGAGGCACAGCAAACTGCTCTGTCGTTATTGATGACAAATCTGTTGCATCACCTATCATCGCAATTTCAGATTGCTTGATTGCAATGAATCTCCCAAGCCTTGTAAAATTTGAAAAAGGTGTAAAAAAGGGTGGAATGGTTTTAATCAATAGTTCGCTTATAAGTGAAAAATGCTCTCGTGACGATGTAAATGCATTCTATGTTAATGCAAACGAAGTTGCTCACGAAATTGGAAACGACAAAGCCTCAAACCTTGTTGTTTTGGGGGCATACATTAAGTTAAGCGGATTGTTCACAAAAGAGGTTATGCTTGACACCATTGCAAAGTCATTTGCAGCAAAACCACAGTTTATTCCTTCAAACCAAGCTGCTTTTGAAGCTGGTTACAATTTGTTTTAAGAATTGTTAGGTAATTAACATTGTTTGATTAAACTTAAATAATATTCAAATTAAAAAGCACTCTTGAAAGAGTGCTTTTTTTGTTATTTTTACATTTTTAATTCTTATTATAACTAAAGTTGCATTAGAATAAACAAGTTTATATCAGTTGCTCAAAATTTTAAGGGAGCATTGTTGCGGTAAGTGCAAAATGTGATTTTATAGCCATTATCTTCAATGGTAGGTTCTTCATTTTCAAGCGTCCAATTTTTATGGTTGTCTAAATTGTCATAAAAAACTTGCGCTTCGCCGTCGGCGTCAACTTTTGTTATTATTGCTGTTTCGCAGTAGGGAAGCAAGGTACGATACATCATTGCGCCACCAATAACAAACGTGTTTTGCAAGTCTTGATTTTTTAGAATTTCAAACAGTTCTTGCAACGATTTTGCAAGCATATATCCTCTTTCAGTTGCGTCTTGTTCAGTTCCGTCAGGGTTAAGCACAATGTTTATTCTGTTTTTAAGAGGCATTCCGTTTGGTAGGCTTCTTAAAGTATTGCTGCCCATAACAACAGTTTTCCCTTTTGTGCAAGCTACAAAATGTTGCATATCCGCTTTCAAATGGAAAAGTAAATCGTTGTTTTTTCCTATTCCCCAAAACTTGTCAACTGCTACTATCGAAATCATACCGCCACCTCAATCTTTGTTTTAAGCGGGGTGTATTCATAATCAACAAGCTCAAAGTCGTCAATGGTGAAATCGTAAAAGTTTTTGATTTTCTTGTTCATTTTGAAAATGGGCGCATTGTACTGTGGATTTTTTACAATTTGTTCAACAATCGGAATATGACGGTCGTAAATGTGAGCGTCAGAAATTACGTGGACAAGTTCGCCTACCTCAAGATTGCTCACTTGAGCAAACATATAAACCAAGACTGCATATTGAACTACGTTCCAGTTGTTTGCAGTTAGAGTGTCTTGTGAGCGTTGGTTGAGTATAGCATTAAGTTTGTTGCCTGTAACATTAAACGTCATTGAGTACGCACAAGGGTATAAATTCATTTCGTGTAAATCTTGAAAATTGTAAATATTGGTCATTATTCTTCTTGAAAACGGATTGTTTTTCAAGTCGTATAGAACTCTGTCCACTTGGTCAAATTCACCTTCTGCGTATTTATGCTTTATACCAAGTTGATAGCCGTACGCTTTGCCTATTGAACCGTTTTTATCTGCCCACGAGTCCCAAATATGCGAGTTTAGGTCGTGTACGTTGTTAGACTTTTTTTGCCATATCCATAAAATCTCATCTATTGCCGCCTTAAAATTTGTTTTACGCAGGGTGAGAATAGGGAATTCTTTTGACAAATCATAACGATTGACAATGCAGAATTTTTTGATTGTATGCGCTGGAGTGCCGTCAAGCCATTTGGGGCGGACGTCTAGGTCTTTATCGGAATAACCGTTTTTAAGAATGTCTTCACAAGTTTGAATAAAAATTTTGTCGGCAAGTGACATTTGTTTCTCCTTTTTCGTTGGTTTATATTGTTGCATTTGCAAATTCTATTACCTATATAAATTTGCAAATGCCATTTGTTTTATAAGTGTAATTTTGAGTTTAATTCCTTCATTTCCTTTTGAGAAAACTTGACAACTTTTCTGTCATAAGTGACAAGCCCGTTGATTTCTTGTTCAACGTCACTCACTTGCGTGTAAACTGACGCGCTCAAACCTTTGGATATGTTTGGAATAACTTGCTTTTCATATAGCTTTTTTACGCTTTCAATCAACTTTTTGTTTGTATCAAATATTTTGTATCCGAATTTTTTGTCAGAAAAATCGTGATTGTCAACGGCAAGTGAGTATCCACCAAATTCGCTTAATATTATACACCTGTCGTCCTTAGGAATTTTAACAGGCTTGAAATAAATATGCAAACTTTTGAAATCACTTGTAGATTTTCCTTGGTCGTGCCAACCGCTTACTGAGTCAACGGTACGTGTGCAATCAAGGGCTTGAATGTCACTTGTAACTGTAACGCTGTCAAATTGTCCCCAACCTTCGTTGAAAGGAACCCACATAGCCAACGATACACAGTTTTTTAGTGCTTTGACGGTATCTGTCATATCATTTATATATTCTAGTCTGCCTTTTTCATTTTCACGCGAGAACCATTTGTAGTTGTTGTCTTTTAGATGAATGCCAATGAATGGAAGGACGCCTATTGTTAAAAAATTATATTTTGAACCGCCAGAAACCATATCTTGCCATACTAATATGCCTTCTTTGTCACAATAATAATACCAAAGCATAGGCTCAATTTTGATGTGTTTTCGTATCATATTAAAACCCAACGACTTGACAAGTTTTACGTCGTATTCAAGGGCTGCGTTTGAGGGTGGAGTAAGCATTCCGTCAGACCAATATCCTTGGTCAAGAACACCTGTGTGAAAATAAGGTTTGTTGTTTAGAGCAAGGCGCATAAAGCCTTTTTCGTCACGCATTATTCCGAATTTTCGCATTCCGAAATAGGAATTTACCACGTCCGTACCAACTTTGATTTGGAATTGATAAAGTTTTGGATTTTCAGGCGACCAACACTCATAACCGCTAAACTTGAAAGTTATATCTTGGTTTGTGTACTTTTCATTTATAAGTATTTTGTTTTGGTCATAAACAGTCAACTCTACTTCCGCTTCGCCGACAACGTCGAGTTTTAGGTTTACCTGGTCGTTGTCAATATCGGGGATTATCGTCATATCCTTTAGATACGTTTCGTCAACACTTTCAAGCCATACTGATTGCCATATTCCAGATTGTGGGGTGTACCAAATTCCGCCGTGCTTAAAGCGTTGCTTGCCCCTTTGCTGATAACCTGTGTCAGAGGGGTCGTTTACAAGCACTTCGATGACGTTTTCTCCGTCTTTGATTTCACGTGTTATTTCTAATGAAAACGGAGTGTAACCACCTTTGTGTTTTCCAACTTCTTTTCCGTTGATTATGACAATGCACTTGTAGTCAACCGCACCAAAATTTATGAAAGTACGTGCTTTCAAAAATCTGTTTGGCAAAACAAATTGTTTCATATAAAAAAGAGTTTCGTCAGGCTGTAAAATATGCTTAGGTTCAACCCCAGATAGCAAACATTCGGGTGAAAAAGGAACGAGTATTTCACCATTGTAATCTTTGAATTTTTCGTGCATTTTGCAAATGGCGTAATTCCATTTTCCGTTTAACGAAAAATAGCTGTCCCTTGCAAATTGCGGACGAGGATATTCACATAAAGGTGTTTTGCTCACCTCAAAAGGTGTTCGTAAATTGTACGTTTTCATAATTTTTCACCAACTACTTTATTATATCATAATCACAATATACGAACAAGAGCATTTTTTGTTCTTGAATTTATAATTTAATTGTTTTGACTAGAAATAGGAAATTGTGTTAAACTTATCTAAACATAAAAAATACGGAGATAGATATGCGTTTGTTTATTGGTTCAGATATACACGGAGCATCAACGGCTCTCGAACAATTTTTTGCGATAGTTGACGGCAAATTACACGAAAATACGGACACCAAAGTTGTTTTGCTTGGTGACACTTACAACCACGGCCCAAGAAATCCCTTTCCAGAAGGGTATGCACCAATGCGAGTAGCAAAAATCTTGAATGACGCAATGTCATTTGTTACGGTTATAAAGGGAAATTGCGACAGCGAAGTTGATGAGATGATTTCAAACTTTCCAATTATATCTGACTTTTCTATGGAGTGGACAGGACGCACGGTATATTTTACTCACGGTCATAAGGTCAATCCAGAGCTTCCGCAAAAAGGAGCAAAAGCAGGAGATTTGGTTTTTTACGGACACTTCCACCGTCCCACAGTTGTGGATAAAGATGGTGTAACTTACGTTTGTGTAGGCTCAATCGGTATGAACCCAGAAGGGACCCCTAAGACGTATGTTGAACTTACAGAACAAGGCTTTAAGATTTTTACTTTTGAAGGCGAACTTTTGCAAAAAATTGAGTTTTAACAAAAGAGATAAAACAAGTTGAGCAGTTAAGCGTTGTATGAGTGGAATTTAACATAATGCACGACTTAATTGTAAAGTCAAAATGTGAACGCATAATCTTTTAGATTTGAATAAAAAAGCCACGCAAATTGCGTGGCTTTTTGCTATTTTTAATTTCTTCTGTCGTCATCATATCTGCGGTCACGACGTCTGTCATAGTCGTCACGAGGATAGTCATGCGGTTCATAGTTATCTCTGTCGCGGTCGTAATCTCTTGGGGCGTTTCTTCGGTCGTCTTTGTTGCGGTAACCGTTGCGGTCGTAATCGTTTTGAGGATAATCATAATCACGTCTGTTGTCGTAATTGCGTTGTTCACGTGAATTATATCCATTTACGTTGTCGTCATATCTGCGGTTTAACGACCGTTCTTTGTCATAATCAAAGTCGCCGCGTTTTTTAGATTTCATAATATGCTTATCATAACCGTTTTTCTTTTTTGTTGGCAAAAACAGCAACACTACAATTAAAACGGATGGCACAATTATGCCAATAATCAAAATTATACGCAAAGTTTTAGACGTTGTAGGAACTTTTATATTTGAATCTCCGCCTGTTGGTGGCGCGCTTACAACAGCTTTTGGGTTGACTTTGAGTTGATAATCGTTAAAACTCGATTTTGCGACTTTTCCGTAATACGTCGCACTGCCATTTTGCGCGCTAACGTAATAGGTGTCGTTGTCAAATTCACCTATAAAGCGAATTGCGTATGATGCGTCAACTGTGTTGCCGTTAACTTGAATTGACGTCACTCCATTCAGCGTAAGCGTTGTGCTTGCTGTGGGATAGGGTGATTGCCCTTCTTCAAAAGTTGCGATTGTAGGCGTAACCGTTGGATTTTCACTCTTGTTTATAAAATAGTTTCTGCCTAAAAATTCTACCGTATAATAATAATCACTTGAGTTGATGATTTTTGCATAATAGGTTGTGGGCAAGAAAAATAAAATTTCAAACGTTCCGTCTGTGCTTTCAAGTTTTATTGAGGAACGAGTTGCTATTGTTTCGGTTGAAGTTATTGTTGCTGAGGGGGACGCATAAATGTATTGGACGTCTTCTGCGTATGCAACCTCCGTATTTTTATAAACTACAAAACCTAAAACGCTTGCGCTTAGGCAAACGGTTAAGACAAATATTAAACTTATTGAAACAATAAATTTTTTCATATATATCATTCTACTATATTTTTTGACAAATGCAAACCCAAATATAACTTTTTAACGCAAATATAATGTATGTATTTGGCGTGATTTGACATAAAATTTTTGTTATATAGGCTTGAGGACTTATGCTTTGGCTATGGAAAGCAAAGAAACTGTACTTAAAATTTTGGAAATTGAAACTGAACAGCGTATCAGGGCAACGGACGCACTATCAAATTATAACAAAGAAAGGGTGCATTCTAAGCAATTAGCTTTTCACAAATGCCCAAAGAAAAACCGCTGGGTGTTTGGCGGAAACCGCTCTGGAAAAACGGAATGCGGAGCGGTAGAAAGCATTTGGATTGCAAGAGGTATTCACCCGTATAAAGAAAATCGAGAGAACGTCAGCGGTTGGGTTGTCAGCCTGTCACAACAAGTTCAACGGGATGTGGCGCAAGCAAAAATATTGAAATATTTGTCGCCGAGATATATTGAAGATATTGTTATGTTGACGGGCAAAAAAGGTTCACCCGAATATGGAATTATAGACCATATTGTTGTCAAAAACGTATTTGGTGGACTGAGCAAAATTGGCTTTAAGTCTTGCGACCAAGGCAGAGAAAAGTTTCAAGGAACTTCACTTGATTTCGTATGGTTTGACGAAGAACCGCCCGAAGATATTTATGACGAATGCCGAATGAGAGTGTTTGATAAGTCGGGATATATATACGGGACTATGACGCCCCTTAAAGGTTTAACTTGGGTTTATGACGAAATTGAGTTAAACAAATCAAACAGCCCTGAAATTTGGACTGAACATATGGAGTGGAAAGATAACCCGTATCTGAACCAAGACGAAGTTGAAAATATGATGAGCATTACGTCTGATGAACAGCAGGAAACTAGACGTTTTGGGAAGTTCAGCGTAGGTGAGGGGCTTGTTTATCCCGAATTTAACCCCGACGTCCACGTGATTGAACCGTTTGTTGTACCCAGAGAGTGGCAATCCAACATATCAATAGACCCAGGACTTAACAACCCTACTAGTTGCCATTTTTACGCTGTCGATTACGACGGCGTTATTTATGTGGTCGGAGAACATTATGAAAAAGGGAAGGATATTGACTACCATACGCAAAAAATTTTTGAACTTGCCGACAAGTTAAATTGGACAAGAGATAGTAAAGGACGACTAAATTCACTTATCGACAGCGCGGCAAATCAACGCACACTTGCATATCAAAAATCGGTTGCTGAATTGTTTTCGGAAAAGGGTATTTTGGTTGATACCAGAGTTAACAAGGATTTATATAGCGGTATTCAACGCATAAAATCTTTGTTTCACCAAACTCCGACTAGAATTTACATTTTCAAAACTTGTGTAAATTTGATTAGAGAAATCAAGAGTTATTGGTGGGGTTCAAATGACAGACCTAAAAAAATTGACGACCACGCTTTGGACGAGTTGCGTTATTTCGTTATGTCTTTGCCCGAACCAAAGCGCGCGCCAAAGCCTGAAAAAAGCGTTATACAGCTTGATAAAGAACACTTAATAAATTCGCTTAAAAGAGGTAACAAATGGACGAAGGAATTCTGAAAACTTTGCTTAAAAAGGCTACTGGATATTCGCACGATGAGGTTCAAGACGAATACGGAGTGACCGATGAAGGTGAGATGATTTTGACAAAAAGAAAAGTGATTTCTAAATATTATCCCCCCGATAGCGTTGCGCTTAAAACGTACCTTGAATTAAATCAAGAAAAGAAACTAGGAGAATATAGCGACCAAGAATTGGAAAAGGAAAAGCAAAGATTGCTTAAACAACTTAAAGGAGAAAAAAATGCAAATAACAAAAAGCGATAAAAAAACCGTTTGCATATTTTGCAAACAAGACGCCGACTTTATTTCAGACGGTGAAAAACCTGTTGCACTTTGCAAAGATTGTGCTTTGCAAATGTATAAACAACTTGCAAAAGAGTTTGTGCCACAAGCTATTCCAAACATAATCAAGAAGGCGGAAGATAACACTACCGCATCAAAATCTACACTTGAAAAAGGGTTGGAGATTTTGGATGAAAATGAAATTTTGGACATAAACGACGGTAAAACAGAGGATACAACCCTTGAAAAAGCTGTAAAAACGGGCGGTATTATTGCGTCGTTTGTGTTGAAAATTATAGATTTTTTCAAACACATATTTCAGAAATAAGGAGGCAATATGCTGAAAAAGGAAAATACCTTATCAAATAAAACCGTTGTTGATGACATACTCAACGATTTTAAGCAGCGAAAAGAAAAACGCAGACCGTTGGAACTTCAATGGCGACTGAATATGAATTTCGTGATTGGAAATCAATTTGCCAAAATTTCACCAAAAGGCGACATTGATGAGGATGGAAAACAATATTTTTGGCAACAACGTGAAGTTTACAACCATATCGCGCCGATTTTGGAAACAAGACTTTCTAAACTTGCAAGGGTTAAGGCACAAGCAATAGTAAGACCGACAACGTCGGACGATGATGATATTGCTTCTGCTTCGCTTTCAACAAAACTTATTTCCGCCGTATGCAGAGAAAACTGCTTTTCATCTTTGATGAGTGTTGCAAACACGTGGAGTGAAGTTACTGGCTCTGTGTTTTACAAGGTTGTTTGGGACGCAGAAAAAGGTGGTTGGTTGGATGCGGACGGAAAGGTTAGAGAAGGCGACGTAAATTTATCAGTTTGTTCGCCTTTTGAAATATTTCCCGAAAATTTGGCAGTAAGCGATTTGAATTTGCAACCGTCCATTATGCACGCAAAAGTGTTGACTTCAAAGCAAGTTGAAAATCTTTGGAACGTGCAAGTTGAAGGCAAAGAATTGAACGTTTTTTCTTTTGACAATGCAATGATTGCTGGCGGGCTTGGATACAATGCGACAGTACCGAAATTTGTGTCAGAAACAAAAAGCGACGGAGTTTTGGTGATTGAAAAATATCAACAGCCCACAAGTGATTATCCAAACGGCAGATTTGTTATTATCGCGGGCGATAAGTTGATTTTTGACGGAGATTTGCCATTTATCAACGGAGATGAAAAGCAAAGAAGTTATCCGTTTGCAAAACAAGTTTGTTTGGAAAATCTGGGTAGTTTCTTCGGTGGTTCGGTTGTGGAAAGAATTATACCCGTTCAGCGCGCATACAACACGGTCAAAAACAGAAAACACGAATATATGAACCGCATTGCTATGGGAGTTTTGGCAGTTGAGGACGGAAGCGTTGACACCGACAACTTGGAAGAAGAAGGTTTGTCGCCTGGAAAAGTGTTGATTTATAGACAAGGTAGCACTCCGCCTATGATGCTTAATCCAGGTCAAGTACCAGCAGAATTCAGCCGTGAAGAAGAAAAGTTGTTGAATGAATTTGTTATGATAAGCGGAGTAAGCGAGGTTACAACTTACTCACAAGTTCCTTCAAACGTGGCGTCGGGCACGGCAATATCTTTGCTGTTGGAGCAAGACGACACAAGAATTTCTCTTACGGCAGACTGTTTGAGGGAAGCCGTCAAGGAAATTGCAAAACAGATTTTGAGACTTTACAAACAATTTGCCGTTGCGCCACGCTACAAAAAAATTACGGGCGATAATGGTGAAGTTGAAGTTGATGCTTTTGAAAGTTCGACAATAAGTTCTGAAGACATAACATTTGACACCGTAAATGAAATTGAAGACAGCATATCTACACGCCGAGCAATGGTTTACGACCTTTTGAAATTTGGATTGTTTGCTGATGAAAACGGCGTAATTTCGCCTCGTACGAAAGCAAAATTATTTGAAATTTTAGGGTTTGGAAATTGGGAAAACGGCAGAGATAAAGATGAGGCGCACTTGAAAAAGGCACAACGTGAAAACCTGGAAATGGAACAGAACGAAGTTGTTGCGGACAACTTAGACGACCATATTTTGCACATTGAAGAGCATATTAAACTTTCTGTTTCTTCACGCTGTGAAAAAGATGAAAAATTTCACCAAAGAGTGCAAGAGCATATAAACGGACACAAAGATTTTTTACGTTTAACCGAAGGGGTTAAAGCCTTGGAAGAAAAAATGCAAAAGGAAGAATTTTAATGGAAGAAAAAATTATTGAAGAAGTGGTTGAAAATTTGGAAAACAAAATTCAAGAAAACCAAAAGCTGGAAAACGAAGAAATCGAAATAGATGAAACGGCTGAAAATCAACAGCTTCAAAACTATAAAGAGAAACAAAACACAGAGTTCGGCAAATTCAAAAACCCGTCAGAACTTTTGAGAGCGTACAACCAACTTGAAAAAGAGTTTACAAAACGTTCGCAAAAGCTAAAAGAAATTGAAAGCCAACTTGAAAAGACAGACCAAGTTTTTCAATCTGATGAAAAAGTTTGGAAGGAAACCGTGGACAAGTTTTTTGAAGAAACCCCGTCGGCAAAACCTTTTGCAAAAGAGATGGCAAAAGAAATTCTATGCCACCCGCAGTTGAAAGATGACAAAAACTGTTTGGTCAACGCACTTACGAGAGTGCTTGTTGACAAATTCAAGACGCCTGAACAACTTTTAAGCGACGGACAATTTTTGAACGACTACGTTCTTAATTCCGAAACAATTAAGAATGCGGTAATCAAAAGCTATTTGCAAGGCATAAAGCAAGGACTGCCACCCGTTACGTTGAAGAACGACGGTCAAGCTGGTGTTGCTGAAAAAACTACGCCAAAAAGCATCTCGGAAGCTGGACTTCTGTTTTTGAAAAACAATAGATAGGAGAAAATCAAATGGTAACAATTTCTAACGCAGACAAAGCTCTCAAAACTTTTTATTTAGGTGTGCTTGCCGACCAACTTAACGTAGGTATCAATCCGTTGCTTGCAAAAATTGGACAGACAACAGCCGACGTTTGGGGAAAAGAAGTAAAAAAACTTGCGCCTTACGGAATTAACGGCGGAATTGGCTCAGGTGCAGAAAACGACGATTTGCCTTCAAGTGGCGGCAATAATTATGTGCAATTTACGTTGGGGCTTAAAAACCTTTACGGAAAAATTGAAATTTCAGATAAAGCTATAAGAGCCTCTGAAAATTCGGCTGGCGCATTTGTCAATTTGTTGAATGCTGAAATGGAAGGTTTGCTTAAAGCAAGCAAATTCAATTTCGGACGTATGTTGTTTGGCAACGGAAGCGGTTTGCTTGCCACCACGGTTTCAAACGTATCCGTAAAAGCAAATGAAGTGACTGTTGACACAATCAAACCCCTTATGGAAGGTATGACTGTTGACGTATATTCTTCGTCAAACGTAAAAGACGCGGCTCTCAGCGGCTCACGTATTTTGGCAATCAACCGCAGCACAAAAGTCGTAACGTTAAGTCAAAGCGCAAGCTCTGCAAAAGGTGCTGGCTTTAAGATTTACGTTCAAGGCTCAAAGGATAACGAAATTACAGGTTTGGAGTCTATTTTTGGTGCAAGCGAATCTCTTTACGGTTTGCAACGAGCAGATTACGCATTTTTGACACCGTATACAAAAACCGTTACAACTGGCGTTACGTCAAGAGCTATTCAAGACGCAATCGACGCCATTGAAGAAAACGCTGGGGGAGCTATTGACATAATCGTAACGTCTTTTGAAGTAAGAAAGAGATACGTTGACTACCTTAGCCAAAGCCGTACAAACCTTGATTATATGACTTTGGACGGCGGTTATAAGGCATTGTCTTATGCTGGCATTCCAATGGTTGCCGACCGCTTTGTAGGTGACAACGATATGTATTTGTTAAATTCAGCTGACTTCAAACTTCATCAACTTTGCGATTGGAGATGGATTGAAGGTGAAAGTGGAAGCGTACTCCATCAAATTCCTGGCAAGGCGTCTTATTCAGCAACGCTTGTCAAATATGCAGACTTGCTTTGCGAGCGTCCTATGGGACAAGCAAAACTCACTTTCAGCGGTGATAGCAAGGCATATTATACTGTCCAATTTGACAGCAACGGAGGAAGCGCAGTTCAAAGTCAAATTGTATTGCCAAACGGCAAACTTGTTGCTCCGTCAAATCCAACAAAAACTGGAAAGACGTTCGGCGGTTGGTTTGACAACGGCGCAGTTTGGAATTTCAGCGTAAACACCGTAACAAAGGACACCGTTTTGGTGGCAGAGTGGACTTGATGGATGGACTTCAAGAAATAAAAAACGATTTATTTGACATTTCATCTCGACTGAAAGAAATAAATCAAGCATACCGTCTTTTTTATAACAACATAAAAAAACGATATGAGGTTTTTGCCAAAGGGGCACTACAATTTGTAGTGCCCTTTGACAAACTTGACCAAAGAACGCTTGCTCATGCAATAAACACTCGCATTGAAAATGCTGATAATTTAATTGAACAAATAAGCATTAACAACAAGCTGTTGGAAAAGCAAGCCAATGACGACGCAATAAGCAATATGTTTAACGCGGTGGAGAAGACAAATGTACGTTAAAGAAATTTTGAAATCTTGCTTGCTTAGAGCAGGCAAAGAGAATTTGATTGATAAAGCAACGCCCACTCAGCAGGACACGGATGAAATAGAAAAATTCTTAAACGCTTTTAACACGGTTTTCAGGGATATTTCAATAAATTATTTGCCACAAACCATGCTAGAAGAAATTATTTTCGTTGATGGTGAGGCACAAATTGACGGACTCTCAGAAGATATTTATTTGCCAAAATATGTTGAACAAAACGGAAATAAAATCAAATATACAACAACTGCCAGAGGCTTAAAAGCTAATAATGTAAACGGAAAAGTAAAATTGTGTTATAGCTATATTCCAAAACTATTTCAGTTAAATTCTGAAGTTCCGAATTTGAAAATTAGCCCTAACGCTATTGAAGCAGGTGTTCTGTCGGAATATTTTTTTCAGGTTCGTGCTTACGATTTGGCAAAAGAGTACGACACAAAATATCGCTCTGAAATGACTGTTGCAAAGTATAAAGGTAAAGAAATAAGGGTAAAAGAGAGGAGTTGGTGATATGCAAAAAATTCCTATTATTCCAAAAACTTTTGTTGTAGGTTTCAAAGGACTTAAAACCACAGTTGACGAAAGCGTTATGGACTTTGAATATTCTCCTAGAACTTTCAACTTTGCGTTTCGTGGAGGTACGTTGAAAGGCGATTTTGGAATAGATTACGCTTTTGGCGGGTTGGGAGAAAGTGAACATATGGGGCATAAATATCCGACTTTGCCACAAGGTGTTGAAATAAAAGACCTGATAATTTATCAACGTCGCGTCAATGGAAATTATGCGGACAGGCTTGTTGTGCAAACTACAACTGGCGCGGTTTATTATACTGCAATATTTGAAATTGATACGTGGCATTTGATAAACGGATTAACGCTAAGCGGAAAGGTGTGTGCGGTAAATTATAACTACAACTCAAAGGACGTTTTGTTGTTGATTGATGAAGTTTCAGCCTTAAAAATGCTTGATGGCGATACGTTTACAGAAATTATTTCCGCGCCTCGGTTTAGTTCGCTTGCAATTCATCACGAAAGGCTGTACGGCACGGTAAACGGAGATTGCAATCAAGTTTGGTTCTCAGATGATTTTAACCCGACCAACTGGAATGTTAACCCGACAAGCGCAGGTTTTATTACCTTTTCGGACGAATGCGGCGACGTTTTGAAAGTAGTAAGTTTTTTGAATTACCTTTATATCTTTAGAGAACACGGAATTTTTAGAATGACGGCATACGGCGACCAGTCTGAATTTGCGCTCAAAAAAGTGTTTACCGAAACGGGACGAATTTATAAGTCAAGCATTGCAATGTGTGGCGACAGGATAATTTTTCTTGCAGAGGAAGGTTTGTTTTCTTTTGACGGTTACGACGTTTCAAGAATTGCGTATGAACTTCCTGAAATAATCAACAAAGGGTACAGCTTTTGCGCATATCACGAAAATAAGTATTATATCGCGTCAAGATTGACAATGAAGGATATGCCCGATACGACAGGCTACAACAATGCGCTTATTGAATATGACTTGATAAACAAAGCGTTTGCAATTCTCACGGGCGTAGAAGTTTGCGCAATGATACCTTCAAACGTTCATACCTCAACTGAGTTGTACTTGGCTTTGAAAAATAAGTTCAAAAACTGCGTTGGTATGGTTGTCAAGGACGGTACAGTTTTTGGCGAACAGACAACAAAAGTTTTTTTTAGCCCACAAAATAATATGATGAGCGCAAAACAAAAACTTATTCGTCAAATAACCTTTTCAACGAAAACAGACGTTACGCTCTCAGTAGTAATTGACGACGTAAAATACGATTATTTTGTAAAGGGGAGTCTGTTGCCACAAACTGTTTTTGTGGATAAAGGTGGATTGAAAATTGGCTTTATGTTATCAACAACAGCAAATTTTCCTAACATAACACCGCTTATTGTAAAAGCGGAATTGGTGTAGTGATATGAATGTAAACGAATTACTGTCAATGGTTGAAGATTTGCGATTGCGTATTCAAATTTTAGAAGCAAAAGTTAAAAACTTAGAAAACAACTTAAAACCACCCACAGGGCAATAAAAGGAGAGAATATGTCATCATTTTGGGACGAATTAAAAGAGGCGTTTAAGACAAAAAGTCAAAGGGAAGAAGAACGTCAACAAAGACTTCAAGAAGCAGTTAAAGCAGAGGGAGAACTGACAAAAAAACTCGATGAGTTGGATAAATCATATTTAGAAAGCCAACAACCAGATGAGGAAATCGACTTAGATAAGTTGTTCCCCAAAGACAGCGGGCATAAAGAAATTGAATATAAACCGCTTGAAGACAAAGAGATTTTGGAAATTGCCAAGGCAGAAAACACCGCTAAGAAAAAAGAAAAGCTGGATAAATTGGAAAGCGATTACGAAAAAGAAAAGACAAGTTTTGAACAGGCAAAATTGTCCGCTGACGAGAACTTGAAAGATAGCTATGAAAATCTTAAAAATCTTTATTCCGAACTCAAAGAAAAACTTGAAAATGACTCTATCAAAAGAGGAATGGCAAGAAGTAGCGTTATAAGTGGACAAATTGGAGATTTGCAAGGTCAGCATATCAAGGCGGCGGGTGAGGTTGAAGGCTCGTATAATAAAACAATCAGCGATATAAATGCGGAAATTTCCAGCCTTGAAAAACAGCAGGACAGCGCGCTTGAATTGCTTGATTTGAAGTCTGCAAGCGAGTTGAACAACAGAATTACTGAACTAAAAAGTCAAAGAGATAAAAATATTTTAGAAAATGAAAAATATAATAGTTCGGTGAGAGAAAAAAATATAAAGTATTCGCAAGATAGGCAAAACAAAATTGATGAGTTTTTGAAAAAGCAACAGCAGGACAAAATCAAACAGCAAAATGAACTCAGCGAATATGAGCAAAAATACGGTTATAGTGGCGAAAAACTTCAAAACTATACAAAGCGTTATGATTTGGCTTACGAGTTTTATACGTCTTTATCGCCCGATATTGCCGTAAACGCGTTGGAAGCGTCGCCAAATATGAAATATTATTTGGGCGTAAATTACGATAAACTCAAAAACGCGCTCAAAGCAAAAGAAAGCACAAACAAAAAGTATTATTAAAACTTTGTTGGCTGTCAAAAACAAGTAAGCAATTCTATTTTTATCAATAAACGGCGGGGTTTTCCGCCGTTTATTGTTTTTGAAAAATTTTGTTGTTTTTTTTACTTTTAATAATGATTTTAGAAGTTGGCTTTTGTTGACGACAATTTTAACTTATTCTTTTCAGAATTGTTACTTTTAATGTGGACTGCTATTATGGTAACAACGCTTTCATTTTTTTATATTCAATTTAGATTTTGAAAATTAGCCTTTTTTAACTATATAAATTTATGTCCTATTTACTTATTATTTGTTTTTTGCTATCATATTAAAAAGTTGAAAAGGAAATCTATTATGAAAAAAAATTATAAGCATAACGCAAATGATGAAACATCTTCAAAAAAAGAAAAAAAGCCTATGTCAAAAAAATCTAAGATTTTAGCAATTTTTTCAGGTATTGCGATAGCCTTAGTTTTGGCGTTTGGCTGTGGTTTTGGATTTGGTTACGTTGACCCGTCTTTGAGCAATCCTTTAGTTGTTGACGCATTCTACTCAGAATGGATGAGCTACATTGACCAAACGGTAACGTTGAACAAAGTTATTATGCCTGGCAGTCACGATTCGGGTTGCAACGGTATGATGGCTCAAGCTATGACGCAAGGACACGACATTGCCGACCAATTAAAGGGCGGTGTCAGATATTTTGACACTAGAGTTACATATAAAGGTAATGATTTGGTAATTTATCACGGGCCAGTTAAAGGGCAAAGTTTTTTGAAAGTTTTGGACGAGCATAGGGCGTTTATAGACGCACACCCCTCGGAATTTGTCATTTTAGATTTTCAACACTTAGGCGACAGCGCACACCAAGCCACAATAGACGCCATAAAAAGTAAGTTTGATATGACAAAAATGTTGAAAAGTTCTGATTATCCAAACATAGCAAGCGTATCTTTCAAGACTTTGCGTGATAACGGATATAACTTTATGATTGTTTGGACGTCAAAATCGCAAACCGAAAAAGTTGAAGCGTCAAACAACAATTTTTACATTCGTGATGATGCCTTGCTTTCTCAATATGACGGAAAAGTTCATAAGGATAACGATGAGGCTTTGATTGCAAAATTTGCAGAATATTACAGCAATCACGAAGCCAACAAAATGTTTGTGTTGCAAGCGCAACGTACGGCGTCAACTTTTTTGGGTAAGCCGTCTGTTTACGAAAAAAAATTTAAGTCTAAAGTTAACGAGTACGTTAAGAACATAAAAAACAATGCGGAAATACTTGAAAAAACCAATGTAATAATGCGAGATTTTGTGGTAAGCGATATGGAAAACGTAAAATTGATTTTAGGGCTTAACTTAGCAAAAAATACCGTAAAATCTGCTGACGTGGCATTGTTCGGGCAATTTGTATCGGTATAAATCTTGTGGCATAGAATAAAAGTATTTTTCAAAAATTTACTTTTAAGCGTGCCAAAGTTTGCGTTTTGGGCAAGGTTTGAAAGATTAAAATAATGTTAAAAAAAATGAAAAACACCTTGTCAAATACGGTATGCTGTGTTAGTATATCGCTTAGTAAGATTTTGCGCGTGTGTATGCGAGACAGGAGTGGGTATGTTGGGTTGTGCTTTTTTGAGAAGAATAAACCACACAATGAGAGTTGAAAAAACTCTTGAAACTTCTTCATTTCTCCATTTTTTTGGCAAAGTCTTGACTGATAAATACAGATAAAGTGTTCTCTTTTGAGAACTCTTTTTTTATGTTAGGAATTTATACATAGGAGATTATTTATGGAACTTATTTATGGTGTAAGTGACAGACCAAAGTTTGGCAAACTTCTGATGTTTTCTTTGCAACAACTTTTGGCAATCATAACGGCAACAATAGTTGTGCCTGTTATTGTCAATGGCGCATTGAAATCTACAGGATTAAACCCTGTTTTGGACTCTGCTGCCGCTTTGGTTGGCGCAGGTTTTGGTACTTTAACTTATTTGCTTTTTACTAAAGGTAAAAGCCCTGTTTTCTTGGGTAGTTCGTTTGCTTTTATCGGGCCGTTAATTGGCGCTTGCGCATTCGGATATTTTGGCGTTTTGATTGGCGCAGCTTTTGCGGCGGCAGTTTATGTTATTATTGCAATAATCGTCAAATTAGCTGGCACAAAATGGGTGAATAAACTTATGCCTCCAATTGTAATTGGACCTACCGTTGCTCTCATCGGTTTGTCTTTGGCAGGAAACGCAATGGGCGACCTTCAAAAGGCTAGCGGAGCAGGTCAAGGCTACAACTTGGTTGCAATTCTTTGCGGTTTATTTACGTTCTTCATCATTGTTGCTTGCTCTTTGAAAGGCAACAAAACTATGCGACTTATACCTTTCATTATCGGTATTTTGGCTGGTTACGCTTTGGCGTCATTGTTCTCACTTATCGGATATTTGGCAGACATACCATATCTCCAAATTTGCGATTATTCTGCGCTTGTAAACAATTTCAAAGATATAAGCATCAAAAGTTTCTTGATGTATCCAGATTTTACATTCTTACACTCATCAACAAACAATCCATTGACTGGTCAAGCTGTTGCAAACATTGCTTTGCTTTATATCCCCGTTGCATTCGTTGTCTTTGCCGAGCATATCGCAGACCATAAAAATATAAGTTCCATAATTGAAAAAGATTTGCTTAAAGACCCAGGCTTGCACCGAACTTTGATGGGCGACGGAGTTGGTTCTTTTATCGGTGCAGTCTTTGGTGGTTGCCCTAACACAACGTATGGTGAGTCTATTGGTTGCGTTGCAATTACAAAGAACGCATCTGTCGTTTCAATAGCTGGCGCAGCAATCCTTGCAATTTTGCTTGCATTCATTTCTCCTGTTATTGCATTTATCAACACAATTCCTGCTTGCGTTATGGGTGGTGTATGCTTGTCGCTTTACGGCTTTATTGCTGTATCTGGCTTGAATATGCTCAGAAACGTAGATTTGGGCGAGTCTAAAAACTTGTTTGTTGTGTCTTCAATTTTGATTGCAGGCATTGGCGGTTTATCACTCAAGTTTGGTGGAGATTGGGGTGTTGGCGCTAGCCCAATTATTCAAATTTCATCAATAGCGACTGCTCTTATTTTGGGTATTGTCGTCAACGCTTTGTTCAAAGACGACAAAAAGGCTAAGGGACAAAAAGAAGAAAGTTTGGTTTCGGCAAACGCCGACGCCGCAGCAAAAGTTGCTGAAACAGAAGCTGAAGAGGCCCTTGTTGAAGAACTTATTGAAAAACACGAAAAAGAAGTTGCAAGTGACGTTGTGTCGGAAGAAACAAAAGAAAACTAATTGAACAACGTTAACGCTTGACTACTTTGCTTTAC
>CAZQGE010000023.1:0-18982 GCA_964592815.1 uncultured Bacteroidaceae bacterium
ACTTGATATTAGGTTTATTGTAACTTATATTATGTATATATATTATATTATGTTATGTTCAACTGTAATGAGAATGAAAAGCTAAATATAAGAGTTAAAACTAATAAGAAAATATTATTGCGGAATGCTAAAACAAAAATTAGAACAAATGCTATTGCAAATTTGCTTTATTATTTTTTAGGTTAGGATATAAGTAATAAAATCAAATGCGTTAAACATAAGTAAAAATGAGATAGTAATTAAACACCAATAATAAACAAATTTGACGATTTGTATTATTATTTCTTTTGTATTAGGAAAAAGCAAAAACCTTTTCGTATATATAAATGCACTTAATTTTTTGGAGTAGAAATGCCATACGATAAGAACAACGATTTTACAGCTTTTTTAGACGAATTGAAATACAAATGCGACATTGTTTCAATTATTTCGCAATACATACCGTTATCTAAAAAAAGTAATAAATATTTTGGTTGTTGTCCGTTTCATAATGAAAAGACGGCATCTTTTTGCGTTAATCCCGACGGGCAATATTACCATTGCTTTGGTTGCGGTGTAAGCGGAAACGTTATAAATTTTGTGCAGGAAATGGAGTCTTTGTCTTTTATTGATGCGGTTAAGTATTTGGCGGATAAAGTTGGAATGGCGTTGCCCGAATATAAGGCAGACCCAAATTTCGCGCAGAAAAAAGAAGAAAGAGACGTGCTAAAACAACTTATGTTGGACGCTGCTCGTTTTTACAGAAACAACCTTTTGAAAGAGAATGCTGGGCGTGAAGCAAGAGAATATCTGGCAAAACGTGGAATAACGGATGACATCGCAAAGCGATTTGGTATGGGGCTTTCATTGGACGAGGACAGCTTGCAGGCATATATGCGCCGAAAAAATTATAAAATTCAAAATTTGCGTGATTGCGGTTTGGTGTCTGGCACAGAAAATAAAGATTGTTTTGCAAATAGAGTGATTGTTCCGATTATGAACGGATTGAATGAAGTTGTTGCTTTTGGCGGGCGCATTTTCCACGGTGAAAAAGATGTTGCAAAATACAAAAATTCGACAAACACAAAGCTGTTTAACAAAAGTCAGATGCTTTTTGGCATAAATTTTATAAAAAAGGAAAAGAAAGAGGGCAGAGGGTTTAACGAAATTATTTTGGTTGAAGGCTATATGGACGTTATTGCCTTGGCATCGGTTGGAATATTCAACGTTGTAGCTGGAATGGGGACTGCCTTAACGGAAGGACAAGCAAATGAAATTAAAAGGCTTGTGCCAAACGTTTACGTTTGTTACGACGGCGATAGTGCAGGACATAAGGCTTCGATAAAGAACATAGATATATTGTCAAAAGTGGGCTTGAATTGCAAAATTGTTTCGTTAGATGACGGCTTTGACCCCGACGACACAGTAAAACAAGAGGGTTATGACGGCTTTATTAAACGTATGAACGACGCATTGCCATTGATTGACTATAAACTAAAACTTTGTGCCGACTTGTGTGACTTGAACAGCGCAGACGGGAAAGCAAAATTTGTCAAAAATGCGCTAACTGTTTTAGAACAGGTTGAAACTCAGGCGGAAAGGGAAGTATATTACAAAAAAGTGTCTGAGAAAAGTGGTGTATCCGTTGACGCTTTAAGAGGCGATTGGCTGAATTTGACGGCTAACACAAGTCAAGTAAATGAAAAAGTTGTAAAAGAAAAAGAGTCTAAAACCTTATATTCTGCGAGATACGTGTTAAACCGTTTGTTAAACAATAAAGATTATGCAGATTATTCGTTGCTCAAACGTGAGTGGTTGGCGTTGCCTGTATATCAAAGCGTTTATGACTTTATTGTGAGCAAACCAAAGTTCGAGATAAATATTTCACAGCTTTTTGATGTTATGCCTATGTCGGATGAAATCAACGGAATTTTGGACATAGACACGTCTTTTGACCGCGACGCATTGGAAATGGAATATTATTACGACTGCCTTAACAATATTGCAAACGAATACATATCTGGAAGATTGGCGTTTTTGAAGGATAGCTTTAAGACGTTGTCGTCTGCGGATGAAAAAAGAAAAACAACTATTGAAATAGCAAAATTAACAAAGCAAAAATCATCAAACAACATTAAAGATAAACTTTAATCACCAAGGAGGATTATTGTGGATAGAGAACAACTTTTGAAACAGGAAATCGATAAGATTATCGCTATGGGAAAAGTCAACGGTTCGGTTACCGAAGACGAAATTATGGCGAAATTGGAACATTTGAACGCTACTGCCGAAGATATGGAAGTCGTTTTTAATGCTCTCGCAAACGAAAATATCACAGTTGAAGAAACCAAGGACGAGCCCAATCCAAATATTGATAGAATTATCGAAAGTACGGTTGACGACTCTGTCAAAATGTATCTTAAAGATATAGGGAAAGTGCCTCTTTTGACTGCCGAAATGGAAGTCGATTTGGCAAAACGTATGGAAGAAGGCGATGAAAGCGCGAAGAAAGTTTTGTCAGAAGCTAACTTGCGTTTGGTGGTTTCTATCGCAAAAAGGTATGTGGGACGCGGAATGCAATTTCTTGACCTAATTCAAGAAGGCAACTTAGGACTTATGAAAGCCGTTGAAAAATTTGATTATACAAAAGGTTTTAAGTTTTCAACATACGCAACTTGGTGGATTAGACAAGCTATAACCCGTGCTATTGCCGACCAAGCAAGAACCATACGTATTCCTGTTCATATGGTTGAAACAATAAACAAGCAAGTGCGCGCGACAAGACAACTTTTGCAAAGATTGGGCAGAGAACCCTCTCCAGAAGAAATTGCGACATTTTTAGGTTGTTCGGAAGAAAGAGTACGTGAAATTCAAAAAATTGCTCTTGACCCCGTATCGTTGGAAACTCCTATTGGTGAAGAAGAAGACAGCCACTTGGGTGACTTTATTGAGGATAACACCGCGTTGTCACCGTCTGACGTTGCAGAAAGCAATATGCTTAAAGAACAGCTTGTTCAAGTGCTAAACACTTTGACTCCAAGAGAAGAAAAGGTGTTGCGTTTGCGTTATGGTTTGGATGATAACCGTCCGAGAACTTTGGAAGAGGTTGGCAAGGAATTTAACGTTACTCGTGAAAGAATACGTCAAATTGAAGCCAAAGCATTGAGAAAATTGCGTCACCCCAACAGACTTAAAAAGCTCAAAGATTTTGATTGATATGCCAATTAGACTTGACCAAAGGTTGAAAACCGTTGCCGATTTGGTTGACGGAAAAGTTGTTGCCGACATAGGTTGCGACCACGGCAAACTTGGGTATTATTTGTTGGGTGTTGAAAAGGCGAAAAAGGTTATTGCAACAGATATTAGTGCTCCAAGTTTGAAAAAGGCAAAAGAACTTGCGCTTGAAAACGGAGTTTGTGACAATATGGAAACACGTTTAGGCGATGGACTTGAACCTGTTGAATCGGCTGAGGCAGACAACGTTATAATTGCAGGAATGGGTGGCGACTTAATTGCTAAAATTATATTGTCAGCGTATGAGAAAAATAAAAGGTATCAAACGTTTATTTTGTCGCCCAATACTCATGCGGAAAAAGTTAGAAGAACTTTGTCGGAAATAGGACACGAAATTATAGTTGACGATATAGTTTTTGCTTGTGGAAAGTATTATACTGTTATCAAAAGCAAAGAAGGCGGCGAAGTCGTGTTGACTGAAAAACAAATTTTGTTGGGTAAGTTTTACAACAAAAACGAAAATTTTTTCAATTATGCTGTTAGAGAATTGAAAAATACTAAGGCTATCATTTCAAAAGGAGCAAGCTCGCAGAAGTTGCTTGAAAAACAAGAACTTTTGGAACAAGCAATAAAAGAATTTGAAGCCAAAAACGTAAGGTAATTATGAGAAATAAAGAAATAATTAAAAAGATTGAGGAGTTTGCGCCGTTAGCATTGGCTGAGGAGTGGGACAACGTAGGCTTGATTATAGGCTCACTTGAAGACGAATGCCGTGGTGTGTTGATTGCACTAGATTTGACGCTTGAAACAGCAAAAGAAGCGGTGCAAAAAGGGTGTAACTTGATTGTTACGCATCACCCGATAATTTTTAATAAAATAAATAAAATAGTTACAGATGAAAGTCAAGGCGAAATTATAAAAACGCTTATGAGCTCAGGCATATCCGCTTATGCAGTTCACACCAATTTAGATAAAACGAAAGGTGGAATTGGCTACAAACTTGCCGCATATTTAGAAGGCGAAAACGTCAAAGGCGACGGTGTTGGTGTGATATTTACAATAGACACTCAATCACTTGAAAACTTTGCGAGAAAAATTGCCAAAAAACTTGCCGATAAATCGGTTAAAGTGGTTGGAAACCCTGACGCAAAAATAACAACCGTGTACGTTGTAAGCGGTGGCGGAGGCGATTTGGACTTGTTTAGGCGCGCCCGAGAAGTTGCCGACGTTTTTGTTACGGGAGATATAAAGCATCACGTCTATATTGAAGCGCAAAATGAAAATTTCCCGCTTGTGGAATTTTCTCATTACAGCAGCGAAATTGTGGCAGTTGACATTTTGTATAACTTGCTTAAACCGCAATTTTCAGACTTAAATTTGGCGAAAGCCAAACAGCAATGTCCGTTTAGGATTTTGGAGGAACTATGAACTTTGATAAAATTTTAGAATATCAAAAGACAGACCAAGAATTATTGAATTTGGAAAGTGAAGTTGCAAAGAGCAACGAAAGAGCTCAATTTGCACAAGCAAAGAGCAACGTTGCGTATGCGACCGAACAAATTTCAAAGTTGTCGCAAGAGGCGCAAGACTTGCTTGCTGATTACAACAAAATGAACACAAAGATAGACCAGCTCAAAGCAAAACTTGACGAGTTTGACGGTATAATCGAAGGTGTTGCGGATATGTCCGAAGCTGATTATTACATCAAGGCTGTTGAGCAAATTGCTGAGGAAATCACAAATTTAGAAAAAAGTTGTTCAGCGTCGTCACACAAAATTGACGAGCTTAACTCTAATTATAAAAAAACTTGGGAACAGGGCACAAAGGCGTCCGAGATTATGAAAATCAAAAAAGCCGAGTATGACAACGTTGTAAACACAAGACGTCCTGTCGTTGCAGAAATTAACGCAAAACTTGAATCTATAAAGGCTGATACTCCCATTGAATTGATAGAAATGTATTTAGCTTTGCGTCAAGCAAAGGTTACGCCTGCATTTGTAGAATATGACCCTAACGTTGGAAGTTGTGGCAGATGCTTTATGGAGTTGCCAAACGATACAAAAGCAAAACTTAGAAAGTCTGGTGATTATGTGGAGTGTCCGCATTGTCGTAGAATACTTTATATACCAAATTAAAAAACCTTAGGGAGGTAATTATGAATTGTTTTAATAATCCAAAAATTTACTCTGTAAATACAGTTGATAAGTATGGAGTTGGATTTCCTTGTGACATAAAAGGAAATAAACGCATTGTTAGTTTGAATGGTGAATGGAACTTCAAACATTTTCTTTCCTGCACAATTATGGCGTTAGAGCCAAAAAATTGGGAAAAGATTGATGTGCCTTCAAACTGGCAACTGAAAGGCTATGGAAAGCCTATTTACACCAATATAAATTATCCTTATCCAATATCAACAAATCCGTTCAAGATGCCTTACATAAAAGAAAAAGAGAACCCTTGTGCAATTTATATGCGCAAATTCAATCTTGAAAAAATTGACAGTTTAGTTCATATCAATTTTGCTGCAAACAGCGGTGCGGAACTTTATATCAACGGAAAATTTGTTGGATATTCAGAGTCTAGTTTTGATTATCAAGAATATGACATTACAGACTTTATTTTTGAAGGTGAAAATGAAGTCAAAATTATTGTTTACCGTTATACGACAGGTAGTTATCTTGAAGACCAAGATATGTGGAGATTGTCAGGACTATTCCGTGACGTAAACTTAATTTTTATTCCAAAAGCAAGTATATATGACGCTTATGCACGCGCTGATTTCAATGATGATATGAGCGAGGCATATTTGAACATAAACTTTGACGTTAGAGCCAAAAAAACAGCCATTGACGACGGATTAGTTAAAGTTTTGATGCTCGACAAAGACGGAAATGAAATTGTAAACGACGTTTTAGGCGTTGTTGGCTTGGACGACGGCGAAAGTTTGCCCTTGAAATTCTCACAAAAAATTGTAAAGCCACATTTGTGGAGTGCGGAAAACCCGTATCTTTATACTTTACGATTTACCTTTACTCAAAAAGTTAAGGGAATTGATAGCTTCCTTGATATGCGTGAAATCAAATTTGGTTTTAGAGAAATAAAAGTTGTACCTTCTATAAACGGAAACGACCCCTATATCTCTCTTAACAAAAAGAAACTTAAAATTAGAGGTGTTAACCGTCACGAATTTCACCCAGAGTACGGACACGCTGTTCCAAGAGAATTGATTGAAAAAGACTTGATTTTGCTTAAAAAGAACAATATCGACAGCGTTAGAACCTCTCACTATCCAAATTCCAGAGATTTTTATGAGTTGTGCGATATATACGGCATTATGGTTATGAGTGAAAACAATTTGGAAACTCACGGACTTGCTACAACAATTCCGCATAACAACAAAATGTGGACGGAACAATGCTGTTGGCGTATGCAAAATATGGTCAAAACTTACCGCAATCACGCTTCAATTTTGTTTTGGTCGTTGGGTAATGAGTCAGGAACAGGCAAAGCATTTGCAAAAATAAAGAAAGCGGCTTTGGAACTTGACGAAACTCGTCCTATCCATTACGAATGTGACGGCTATATGAAAGTTACGGATATTATGAGCGAAATGTATACGCAAGAAGGTGCAATGGAAGAAATTGCCGCAAATCGTATCCATCAACACTCACAAGCCTTGTGGTGCATAACCGGGCACTTGCTTATGCCTAAAATGTATCGCGATAAGCCGTTCATACTTTGTGAATATTCTCACGCAATGGGCAACAGCTTAGGCAACTTTGCAGATTATTGGAAACACTTTAAGGCGCACGACAGATTGTGTGGCGGTTACATTTGGGACTTTGCCGACCAATCAATTAAACGTGTTACGGCAGAAGGTAGAGTTGAATGGACTTACGGTGGCGACTGGGGCGATAAGCCTAACGATGGCAACTTTGCTTTCAACGGAATTGTTAGGGGTGACAGAAGTCCTAACCCTGCGCTTTTTGAAGTTAAAAAGGTGTATCAACAAATTCAATTCAAACTTGTTGATGAAAATATTGAAATCAAAAATGAATATCTTTTCACAGATATTGCAAAATATGGCTTGAAAATTCAACTTTTGGCAAACGGCGCAGTCGTTCAAGAAAAAGAAATGCAAATGCCCAGCGTGATGCCTGGTGAAACAACTATGATAGCTTTGCCTTTCAGCATTCCTGCACAAGCAAATGAATACGTTGTAAACTGCATAGCAATTAAAAAAGAAGATGAAAACGGCTTGAATAAGGGTGACGTAATTGCTATGGAACAGTTGGAAATCAGCGGATATTTGTCAAAAGAATTTGTCAAAGCTAAAGGCAAAACCGTTTTCCGTGAAGATGGAAAAATTATTGCTGAATTTGGCAATATGCGCGCCACAATCAACAAAAATTCTGGTGCAATTACATCAATCGTTTCTCTTGCTGACGGCAGAGAATTGCTGTCTGACGGAATAAAACCCAACTTTTGGCGCGCTCCAATTGACAACGACTTATCTCCTCAATTACCAAGATTTGTAAACAACTACATTTTTGGAAAATTCTTCTTCAAGAGATGTAACGATTATTTAGTTAAGTCAAATATGGTGTTTACGGACAAAACCATTGAAATTGATTGGTACGTCCCGAATATGGCGTTCTGCAAGACAATTTACGAAGCTGGCGAAAATGGACTTAAAATTACAATGCGCCTCAAAAACCGTTTCTTTGGTATGCCAAGATTTGGTTTTAGAATGAAAACTAAATTGCCAAATGAAATTGAGTTTTACGGAAAAGGACCTCACGAAAACTATTGCGACCGCAAAACGGGTGCATATTTGGGAATTTACAGCGGAACTGTTGAAGATTTCCAACACGACTATCTTTTCCCGCAAGAAAACGGAAACCATAGTGATACAAGAAGTTTGACTGTTGGAGGAAAGAACGGATTGAACTTTGTTGCACTTGATAAACCGTTTGAATTTTCTGTACATAACTATACAATGGAAGATTGCGAGAGTGCAAAACACTTACACGAATTGAAGAAGGGTGATGAGCTTGAAATTTTTATTGACGGCGCACAAAGAGGCGTTGGTGGCGACGTTCCTGCTATTGCTTGCACAAAGAGTCAATATAAGATTAAGCCAAATCAAACTCACGAATTGTCTTTTATAATAAAATAACTTTTTGTTTACACAATTAAGTTAAACGATTTACGAACATGGAACAAGTCCGCTTTTGCGGACTTGTTTTATATTGAAAAATAAAGTGCAATATGATATTTTATATATATGGATATGCGCCAAGATAAACTGCATCACGTAAATAATGTAAAGAACATTGGCAAATCACAGCTTTTTAATATGATATTTTGGGCTCTGTGGTATGACATAGGTTTCGTATTTTATTCGCAATATTATGTTTTTGATGTTTCTGTAACTTCTTGGGAATTTAATATGGCAATGAACGCATCGCATATCGGAATTATTGTCGGTCTTGTCATAAGTTTTATTTTTTTCAATAAATTCATCATAAAGAGCAAACCGTATTTGGTTGTTTTGGTTGCTGTTTTAGCTGTGTCGTCAGTAATATTCCAAGTGCTTTTTATAAACCATGTTTATAGGTTTATTTTAGGTTTGCTTATAGGCATTGTCGGTGCTGCAACATTTTTAGACTTCTGTTACAATTATAATAATACAGAAAGACTTTATACTTTGGTATTTTCTCATATATTTCTAGGAATTTTGGCGTTGATAACGTTCTTTATTTTAAGGAATTCGTTTGAAAGCAGTATTTTGTGTGCCGTCGCATACTGTATTTGCATTCCTATTGCATTTTTAGAAAAAAAGAACGTCGTTAAAGCTGAAACAAAAAAGGTTGTTTTATCTATCGGCTTGTTTACTGTGCCATTGCTTTCTTGTTTAGATGGAGCTTTCGGCGTTGGAAGTGCAATGTTACTTATGAATAAAATGCCATACTTCGTTGCTGACGGTTCAATAGTGTTTTATATTTTTACAGTCATAGGCGCGGTTGCAATTTTTCTTATTTACAGTTATACAAAAAACCCAATTTCAATAGGACTAAACATCAGCTTGAGTTTTACAGCAATTATGATTGTCTTTTATTTGATGACTTCAATATCGCCGATAATGTGGTATTTTACTGCTGCGTTGGCTGGTTTTGAATTGTCGGCTTGTTTTATGACAATGTACTATGTTTTTGCGTATATAATAAAGAAATATGAGTCTGTTCTTTTTATGAAAGTTTCAACTGTTTCAATAAATTTGGTTGGCGGAGTTATTGGAGTTTTGTTTGCCTATATTACTAAAGATGCGTCAAAAAACGCATTGACTATTACGCTTTGCTGTTGCTTTGTTGTGGTTATATCTATCTTGGCTTTTTCTCCAAAGTGGAGTAAGATATTTTCAAAAAATAATGACCAAATAGAATACACGTTTTATGACGTGTTAGTCAAAAATTATGAGATATATAAAAGCTACAATTTAAGCAAAAAAGAAAGTGAAATATTTGAACAATTACTTACAAACAAGACCATAAAGCAAATTGCCGTTGAACAATTTATTTCTGCCGATACGGTTAAAACCCACAGGAGCAACATTTACAAAAAGACAGGCGTAAACAACAGAGAAGAATTTATAAAAAAATTTCAAAATTTTAATACAGTTGCCGTTGAAAAAAATGAATAATTCGACAAAAATTAAAAATTCACCCCCTTTTCATCCCCTAAAAACCAAATTATAAATGTACTAAAAATTTTCTTTGTAATATAATGTAGTTATCAAAAAATATGGAGAAGATTTATGAAAAAGAAATATTTAGTCATTGTTTTTGTTTTAATTATGTGCCTATCAATCTTTGTATTTACTGCTTGTGGTAATAAGAGCGGTGAAACAGGCTCGGGAGGTTCAGACGAAACTCTTGGGTTGTCACAACAGGAAGTTACTGCAAAACTTGACAATATGCAAGCATCAAACGGATACAAAATTACTATGAATATTGCAACTACCACATCTGGTGCAACAACAACCGTTTCAAGTACAATGGCAGCCAATGGCTCATTATATTATCTGAAAACAGATGCCGAAGAGTATATTTATGATTTGACTTCAAATGTCAGCTTAACAACATATCATAAAGCCGATGCCGAAACACAATGGACTAAAACTGAAACGAATTATACAGGAGAATATTTCACAAAAGAATATCAAGAAGGTATGATAAAAGCTAGTTTTAATGCGATGGTTACTTGGCTTATGTTTGCAGGTACTTATGTTGCAGATAGCTCGTTTATTCAAACTAGCGTAGTAGTAGCAGGCAGGCCTTGTACGTCTTATGATATGAGCATATCAATTATGGGGCAAACTGCAAGATTGTCTATTGCAATAGATAATGCAACAAAAATGTGTTTGAAGTTTACAGCTTTGAGTGGTACGGTAGCTGGAACAAACGCTTCAAGTTTTGAGTGCACAGAGTTTAGTGAAAATTACACCATAACACTCCCAACAGTAAATCCAGAAGCATAAATAAAAATAAAATCTCAACCCGCCTTAAAAGGCGGGTTTTTTGTTAGCAAATAATCGCTGAAATTTATATGATAAACTTATGATTAAAGAGATTAGCCTATAAAAAATACATATAGGTTTGATGATAACGTTGCGTGTCAAATATAATTAGTACAAGATTGGTAAAACTTATACTGATATTTTTTATAAAAACGTTTGTCAGGTTGACAATAGAGTTTATCAAATCTATAATTGATATTACGTTTGAAAACGAAAAAGCGTACGGCTGTTGTGAGGCCGATTGCAGGAGGTAATATGAATATCACACTTAAAGACGGAAGCAAAATGGTGATTGACGCTCCAATGAGCGCGTTGGAAGTCACCGCAAAAATCAGCGAAGGGCTGGCAAGAGCTGCGCTTGTATGCAAAATTGACGGCAAATTCGCTCAAATGACAGACGTTGTGGATAACGATTGCAGTTTTGAAGTTTTTACTTTCAACGATGAAATTGGAAAAACTGCTTATAGACACACTTGTTCTCATATTTTGGCGCAAGCCGTAACAAATATTTTTCCGACGGTGCAGTTGGCTATCGGCCCAGCAATCGAAAACGGTTTTTATTACGATTTTGACTTCAAAACACCTATAACGCAATCAGATTTTGACAAAATTGAAGCTGAAATGAAAAGCATCATCAAAGCTAATTTGCCTATTAAAAAGAAAGTTGTATCTCGCGAAGAAGCTGAACGTATTATAAAGAAATTTAAGCAACATTATAAACTTGAATTGCTTGCAGACATAAAGGTAGGAGAAGACATAACTCTTTTTGAGCAAGGCGATTTTGTTGACCTTTGCGCAGGACCACATTTGGCGTCAACTGGAAAAATTAAGTCTTTCAAATTGACTTCATTGACGGGAGCGTACTGGAGAGGCAACGAAAAGAACAAAATGTTGACCAGAATTTACGGCACTTGCTTTGAGAAAAAAGCTGAACTTGAAGAATATTTGTTGAAGTTGGAAGAAGCAAAAATGCGTGACCATAACAAACTTGGCAGAGAACTTGGTTTGTTTATGACTGACGAAAATATTGGTCAAGGTTTGCCTTTGCTTATGCCTAAGGGTGCAAGAATTATCCAAATTTTGCAACGATTTGTTGAAGATGAGGAAGAAAAAAGAGGTTATCTTTTGACAAAAACTCCTATTATGTCAAAAAATAACTTGTTTATCACGTCTGGACACTGGGACCATTACAAAGATAAAATGTTTTATATTGGAGAAGAAGACGTTGATGACGAAATTTTGTGTTTGCGTCCAATGACTTGTCCTTTCCAATTCACAATTTACAAAAACGGTTTGAAATCTTACCGTGATTTGCCAATACGCTACGCTGAAACTGCTACTTTGTTTAGAAAAGAAGCTAGCGGTGAAATGCACGGACTTACTCGTGTGCGTCAATTTACACTTTCTGACGGACATATTGTTTGCACAAAAGAACAACTTGAAGGCGAATTCGCAGGCGCAGTTGACCTTATAAAATATTTGGTTCAAATTTTAGGTTTGCAAGATGACGTAAGCTATCGTTTCTCCCGTTGGGACCCAAATGATAGTGATAAATATGTGGGAACTGCTGAGGATTGGAACAAGGCTGAAGCTACTATGAAAGAGATTTTGGACGACCTCAACATTGGATACACTGAAGCCTGGGGTGAAGCTGCTTTCTATGGACCGAAATTGGACGTTCAAGGCAAGAACGTACACGGAAAAGAAGACACTTTGTTTACCGTCCAAATCGACTTTGCGTTGGCAACTCGCTTTGATATGATTTATATTGATGAAAACGGCGAAAAGGCTCGTCCATTGATTGTTCACCGCAGTTCAATAGGTTGTTATGAACGTACGCTTGCAATGCTCATTGAAAAATACAACGGAGCGTTCCCAATGTGGCTTGCGCCTGAGCAAGTAAGAATTTTGTCTTTGACGGATAGAACCGCCGAATACGCAAAAACAATTAAGTCCAAACTTGCAGGAATGGGTTTGAGAGCAGAATGTGACGTAAGAAGCGAAAAACTCGGCAAAAAAATCCGTGAAGCACAACTTGACAAAGTACCATATTTGTTGGTTGTTGGTGATAAGGAAATGGAGCAAGAAGTTGTTGCAGTACGCCATCGTACTGGCGGAGACTTAGGAGTTATGACTTTGGTTGATTTTGCTGCAAAAGCATTGATGGAAGTCGCAACAAAAAAACTTTAATATAGCAAAAATCGGTTGACAAAAAATTTCTTTTTTGGTAGCATAAGGCAGAAGTAAAGGTTCTCCCTTTCACCAACTAGCATTGTTTGTTGGTCACCGTAATAGAAATTTTAATTTTTCAGGTGTCGGAGAAACTTATCTTCGACACTTTTTTTAAGTGAATTACCCGATAATCGGGACGGAGGTCTATGAAAGAACTACAAATCAACGAACAAATCAGAGATAGGGAAGTCCGCTTGATTGGTGATGACGGCACGCAATACGGCGTCATTTCAATCAGAGAAGCTAGGCAGATTGCCGAAGAAAAAGGCTTTGACATTTGCAAAGTGTCACCGCCCAACGTTCAACCCGCAGCTTGTAAATTGATGGATTACGGCAAATATCGCTATGAACAACAAAAACGCGAAAAAGAAGCCAAGAAAAATCAAAAGACAGTTGAACTCAAAGAAGTGCGTTTGTCTGCCACCATTGACATTGGCGACACAAAACGTATTGCAACTCAAACGGCCAAGTTTTTAGAGGAAGGAAACAAAGTTAAGGCTTCTATCCGACTTAAAGGACGTCAGCAAGCTCACCCCGAAGTTGCCGTTGACATTGTAAAAGATTATATTGCTATGGTTGGCGAAAACGTCACAGTTGAAAAGCAACCTGTGCAAGAAGGCAGAATAATTTATACAATTCTCGCCCCCGTGAACAAGAAATAATACAAAAATCTATAAATTGGAGGAAGTTTTAAGTTTTCTTAAAACGAAGAAATTATGCCAAAACAAAAAACACATAGCGGAGCAAAAAAGCGTTTCAGCAAAACGGCAAATGGTCTTTTCAAAAGAGGACATTCGGCTCATAGCCACCTTTTGACCAAAAAATCACCTAAGAGAAAGAGAGAACTTCGTTCTACCGAATATGTGGACGAAACAAGAACAAATGAACTCAAAAAATTGTTGCCATACAAATAAGGAGAACTGAAAATGAGAATTAAAAGAACGGTTAGCGCAGTTAAAAAGCGTAGAAAAATAATGAAACAAGCAAAGGGTTACTATGCAGGAATGCACACCCTTTATCGTATCGCAAAGCAACAAGTTATGCGTTCAGGCTATTATGCCTTTGTTGGCAGAAAGCAAAAGAAGCGTGATTTCAGAAAACTTTGGATTGCACGTATCAACGCAGCAGCTCGCATCAATGGTATGAACTATTCAAACCTTATGCACGGTCTTAAAGTTGCAGGCATTGACCTTAACCGCAAGGTGTTGAGCGAAATTGCTATAAGCGACCCAAAGGCATTTGCAGGACTTTGCGAATCAGCCAAAAAAGCACTTGCATAAATCTTAGGCGCATATAGCAACAAGCGATATGCGCTTTTTTATTATGGAAATCATCACCTCAACAAAAAACCAATACATTAAAGAGGCAAAAGCCCTAGCCGAAAAAAAGTTCCGAGACATATCGGGACTATTTTTGGTTGAAGGGGTAAATATTTTTAAGGATATGCCAAAAAATATCGTCGTAAAAACCGTATTTTGCACCTTGGAAAGAGCTAAAGAAATTGCTAAAATTGTTGCGTGTTCAAATGCTGAGGTGTATTATGTAAGCGATGACGTAATGCGATATTTATCAGATACTGTTTCACCTTACGGAATTGTCGGGGTGTTGCAGAAATTTGAAAATTGCTTCAAATTGCCTAGTGGTAACGCGCTTTTACTTGACGGGGTTTCTGACCCTGGAAATCTTGGAACTATTGTTCGTAGCGCGGTAGCGGCAGACTTTTTAGAAATTTATCTTTGTGAAACAACGGATATATATTCTCCAAAAGTTGTGCGTTCAACTTTGGGCGGTTTGTTTAAGGTGAAGTTTTACAACATTTCTGAACAACAAGCAATTCAATTGCTTGAAAATACCCAAAGTGCAGTTTTGGATATGGACGGCGTATCAATTACGGACAGCAAAATTAAATCACCCGTACTTTTCGTTGCGGGCAATGAAGCGCACGGAGTTCGTGAATGCTTCAAACGTTCAGCCAAGAGAGTTTTCTCTTTGCCGATGAAAAACAATATCGAATCATTAAACGTTGCGATTGCTACGGCGGTTGCGATGTATCAAACCATATAGGAGGTTTCCCGTGAGCGGACATAGTAAGTGGCATAACATTCAACAAAAGAAAGGCAAAAGTGACGCGGCTCGTGCCAATATCTTCACAAAAATAGGTCGTGAGATTGCAGTAGCTGTAAAACAAGGTGGTGCAGACCCCAACAGCAACAGCAAACTTAGAGATGCAATTGACAAAGCCAAAAATAACAATATGCCAAATGATAACATTGCAAGAAGCATAAAAAAGGCTAGCGGAGAGCTTAATAGCGTAAACTATGAAGAAATAACTTACGAAGGTTACGGCGTTGGAGGCACAGCCTTTATCGTTGAAACTCTTACGGATAATAAGAACCGTACGGCAGGTGACGTCCGTCACTTGTTTGACAAATTCGGTGGCTCTATGGGTGCGACAGGTTGCGTATCATTTATGTTTAACAGAAAAGGCGTCATTACGGTTGCAAAATCTGACATAAGCGAAGACGACCTTATGATGCTTGCATTAGAGGCTGGCGCAGAAGACATTGATACGCAAGACGAAGAAGTCTTTGAAGTTTTGACATCTTCATCAGACCTTCAATCTGTTCGTGATGAATTGGCAAAAAATGGCGTAAAAATTCTTTCGGCTATCGTTGATATGATACCCGACAATGAAGTAGAACCCGATGAAAGCCAACAAAAAACCATAATTAAGATGGTTGACAAATTTGAAGAACTTGACGACGTTCAAAACGTTTATCACAATGCAATCTTAGACGTTGAAGAAGACGAGGACTAAAATGATTGATATTAAAGAGATTTGCAAATTGGCGAAAAATGCGTCCTATCAGTTGGCGGGATATTCTTCCGACTTGAAAAACGCTATGTTGGATGCCATTTGTGATGCTCTTAAAAATCAAAAAGTTATCGATGATTTGCTTGACGCAAACAAAATCGACATCAAACTTGCAAAGGAAAGCGGAAAAAACGACACGTTTGTTGACCGCTTGACTTTGACTATGTCACGCATAAATTCAATGATTGAGGGGCTTGAACAAGTAAAAGCCTTAGCTGACCCAGTTGGCGAAGTGGTTGAGCATTACACGCTTGATAACGGCTTAGATATGAAACGTGTTCGCGCTCCGTTGGGAGTTATCGGCATAATTTACGAGGCAAGACCTAACGTCACCATAGACGCGGCTGCGTTGTGCTTGAAGTCTGGTAACGCAGTTGTGCTTAGGGGCAGTAAAGATGCCTTAAACAGCAACAGAGTGCTTTATCTGGCTATGTCAAACGCAATTAAGTCGTTGGGATTGAACTCTAACGTTGTTGCTTTTATTGACGACCCGTCGAGAGATGCAAGCAAAGTTATGCTTGAACAAGAAGATTTTATTGACGTTATAATTCCACGTGGTGGCGAAGGCTTAAAAAAATTTGTGCTTGAAAATGCAAAAATGCCTGTTATTGCTTCTGCCGGTGGAAACTGCCATATTTTTGTTGATAAAACGGCAGATTTTGAAAAAGCAATCAATATAATTATAAACGCAAAAACTCAAAGACCTTCAACTTGCAATGCGGTTGAACATATTTTGTGTCATAAAGATATTGCAAAGCAGTTTTTACCTCTACTATATAAGGCTTTGACGGACAATAAAGTCGAGGTTTTTGGTGACCAAAAATCAAAAGAAATTGTTGAAAACATTAAATTTGCGACAGAGAAAGATTTTGAAACCGAATTTTTAGATTTCAAAATTACCATTCAAATAGTTGACGAAATTGTTCAGGCTGTGGATATAATAAATAAAAACGGTACAAAACATAGTGAAGCAATTTTAACTTCCGACAAAAAAAATATCGATTATTTTTTTAAGTATGTTGACGCTGCCGCAGTTTACTCTAACGCATCAACTAGATTTACAGACGGATTTCAATTCGGACTTGGTGCAGAGATGGGCATAAGCACTCAAAAATTGCACGCAAGAGGACCTATTGCACTAAAGGAATTGACTTCTATCAAGTACACCATTACAGGAAAAGGACAGGTAAGAAAATGATGAAAAATATATATTTAGACCACGCGGCAACCACACCTGTATCAAAAGAAGTTTTTGACGCTATGCAACCGTATTTTACCGAATATTTCGGCAATCCAAATTCGCAACACGCATTCGGACGTGACGGAGCAAAGGCGGTAAATGAGGCAAGAGAAAAACTTGCTCGGGCAATTGGCGCAAAAACAAATGAAATATATTTTACTTCTTGCGGAACAGAGGCTGACAACTGGGCTGTTAAAGGAACGGCCTTTGGGCTTCAAAGCAAAGGAAAGCATATTATAACAAGCGTAATTGAACACCCAGCCATTTATTCTACTTGCAAACAACTTGAACAATATGGTTTTGAAGTTACGTATTTGGACGTTGACAATGAAGGTTTTGTTTCGCCAGAGGCTTTGAAAAAAGCTATGCGCGATGATACCATTTTGGTCAGCATTATGTATGCTAACAACGAAATTGGCACAGTTCAACCTATCAAAGAATTGGCGGAAATTGCACACGCTGGTGGAGCATTATTCCATACGGACGCTGTTCAGGCGACTGGCGCAATAGCTTATGACATCAAAGATTTGGGTGTGGATATGTTGTCAATGTCAGCTCACAAGTTTTACGGACCTAAGGGCGTTGGCGTGTTGTATCTTAGAAATGGAATTAAGATTGATAAGTTTATGACGGGCGGTGAACAGGAACGCAATCATAGAGGCGGAACAACAAATACTCCTGGAGTTGTTGGAATTGCTGAGGCTCTTGACATTGCTGTAAAGAACGTCGAAAAAGACGAAAAGTATGTTCAAGGCTTGCGTGACCATTTTGTTGAAAGAGTTTTGAATGAGGTTTCTGACGTTAAGTTTAACGGAACAACCGACTTTTCAAGAAGATTGCCAAATAATGCAAACTTTTCTTTCAAATATATTGAGGGTGAGTCAATTTTATTTTCACTTGATTTAGCAGGAATTGCTGCTTCGTCAGGTTCTGCTTGCTCATCTGGTTCACTTGAACCTTCAAGAACTTTGCTTGCTATCGGTGTTCCAGTAGGTCTTGCTCACGGTTCAATAAGATTTACTTTTGGCAAGGCGAACACTATGGAAGACGTTGATTATACAGTTGACAAACTTGTTGAAATCGTTCAAAAACTGAGAGCAATGTCACCACTTTATAAAAAATAAAACTAATGCTTTATAGCATAAGGAGATAAAATGTACAACGAAAAAGTTATGGAAGTTTTCAAAAATCCCCAACACGTTGGAGAAGTGGAAAACTATAATGCAATAGGAACAGTCGGCAACGAAACTTGTGGAGATATTATGCAAATTACTTTGCGTATTGAAGATGACGTTATCAAAGATGCAAAGTTCAAAACTTTCGGTTGTGCCGCAGCAGTTGCGTCAAGTTCTGTTGCAACGGGTATGGTAATTGGAAAGACTTTGGAAGAAGCCTACAAAATCACCAACAAAGCAGTTGTTGAGGAATTGGAAGGCTTGCCACCTCAAAAAATTCATTGTTCAGTTTTGGCAGAAGATGCAATTCGTTCTGCGATTGACGACTACAACGCTAAAAAGAATAAATAAATTTTAGCTTTTTAAGTAAAAACAGGCAATGAAGTTTAGAGTGCGTTTTAACGCTATAAAATAAAATTGTAGTTTTCAAATTTAGTTTGAATGCCAGAAAGCAACGACGAGTGTCGTTGCTTTTTATATAAAATAAAAGATATGGATAAAGGGGAACTATAAATTAAGCATATCTTCTATTTTGTCCACAATCATTTTCTTTGTTTTCTTTGCTGGTTTTTCTTCCATTGCATTATAAATTATCGTTGCTGTAACAACACCTAACATTGTTCCTATTAAAATTGATGCTTTCATAATCTTTGCCTCCCGATATTATT